>JABDIP010000371.1 GCA_013003675.1 Inquilinus sp. | reverse complement strand
CCGTCGACGCCTTGGCGGCGGCGACGGCGCGGCTGTCGGAGCAGGCCGCCTGAGGCGGCGCGACGTGGTGCCTCCGGTCTGGCCGCAGGCCGAGCCGGAGGCGTTCCGTCTCAGGACCGGGGCAGCTCGGAAGTGCGCTGTTGGAAGCTATGGCGCGCGGCGGCACGGGTGGCGGTGGCGCGGCCCCGGCCCGACCGAAGGCTTGCACTTCGCCGCCGGTTCGACTAAATCAACCGCGCTCGGCCTTTGCGTCCCCTTCGTCTAGAGGCCTAGGACACCGCCCTCTCACGGCGGCAACAGGGGTTCGAATCCCCTAGGGGACGCCATCTCTTGCCGGCTAGACACGCTGGTTGATGCCCGCCTGCTTCAGGATCGCATTCGCGGTTGGCTTGGCCTTGAGCGTGACGGGCACGGAGAAATTCACATCGGTGATCGGGCTGTGCCAAATTTCATGACTGCCTTTTCCCTGGCGGACGAATTGGCAGTCATGCGCGGTGAGGATCGTCTTGACCTGTCGATAGAGCTTACTCGCCACAGAGTTGGCTAGGACGCGATGCGTACGCGGGTCATCCGCTCCGCAAAGACCTGAATCGGCAACTCCACGCCCTTCTTCAGCTTGCTGCCATTAAGTTCCAGCAAGTCCGGCGCCAATCCGTGGACGACGCCGACCAACGCTTCGAACGTATCTGCTTCGGCTACCAGCCCGGGAATATCGTCGCTTTCGGCCCACCAGACTTGTCCGTCCTCGTCCCAGCGGGCTTGAACCTTGTAGACCTTGTCCGACAGCATGACGGGACCATCCGTTATTCAAGTGCACGGTACATCAAGTAGCCGCAGCCTACACCCTATGTGCTCATGATGGGTGAAGGAGTCAAACGTCCCGCAGCGGTCGCTCACCTGGCTCGTCATGGCTGCATCGGCAGCATCGCGGCAATCGCCCAGCTTTTCCCATCTCCATCCCCGCCTGCACGCCAATCCTCATTCAGCCGGTTTGCAATCGCCTCGACGGCCAAGGCGGTTGTCGGCTAGGCTTGCCGGCAATTAGCGCCATTCCCAGCTAGGGCGGCCGGGCAGGATCGCCTCTCCGCGTCGGCGCCTAGAGGGAGTCCATGCGATGCCGAATCCGACGACGATCGCCGAACTGGTGAAGCTGTCAAAAAGCGGCAAGCCCGGCGGGATCGACAATTGGGGCGATGACGGCGTCAACTGCTATGCCTTCGCGGTCAATTGCCCGAACCCGAAGAACGGCAAGCCCAATCCCGGCGGTGCGGCGCGGCCGGCCGGCGGTTGGACCAATCTGAAACTGGCCCAGGGGGCCGAGGCGGACGGGCTGAAGAAGCTCGGCTGGCCGGAGCATCTGCAGAAGAACAAGATCCCCAATGGCTATCATCTGGTCGCCGGCTATGTGTCGGAAGACGGCGGCGACCATCATTGGTACCGGCAGGACCCGGCGACCGGCTATTGGGTCCACAAGCCCGGCGCCAATCAGGTGAAGAATTTCGGCGCCAAGATCGGCGACCTGCTCGGCACCGATCTCAGCAAATTCGATCATGCCGCGGTGATGCAGGGCACCAAGTACGTCTTCGCGGATTATTTTCTGTGCCCGTCGGGCGGGCTGAAAATCTAGCGCATTATCCACTCACGTGGAGTCGGCTCCGGCCCGTTCCCCGCCCGTCCACCCAACGCCATTATCCTCGGGCGAGGGCGCGGGCCGCGGAGCCGTCTGAACGGAAAACGCGCGAGCACGGTTGCCCGCGGGTCGGCCAAGGCCGTCCGCCGCTCACGGCCGCGGCGGGATGCCCCGTCCAATCGGCATGCCGCGGGGCGGGCGGCGAATCTAGGCCGTCCGCCCCGGGCAATGTGGTCAGCGCTTGCCCGCGCCCTGGCCGCGACGCCACTGCTCCTCGACCTTGACGCGCAACTCGTGCCGCAGCGTCTGGCAGTCCTGCCGCGCCGGGTCGCATTGGCGCAACCGCTCGCGGTCGCGCGCCTGCAACTGCCGCTGCAGGCAATCGTCCTGCATCAGGTCGCATTCCTGAGTGCGATCGCGATCCTGGCTGCGGCCGCGCTCCTGGGCGAAGGCCGTGCCGCCGATCCCCGAGGCCGCGAGGACGGCGACCCCGAGGGCGATGACCAAGCCGCGCCGCGTGACGGCCCGGCGATCCGAGTAGCTCTTCATGTCGAAAAATCCCGAAACAATGGGGGACGGCCTCGCGCCGTCCGGTGTTGGGCCTTTGTATTAGAAAAAACTAATTAACGACATTGACACAGATCAGATCGGGATTGCCGTCGGCGGCAAAGCCGACTTGCCAAGCCCGTCGATGTCGTGTCGGTATGCGGGGTGACCGGAACCGGAGAGCCCCGATGAGACGCTTTTGGATGGCCGTCGCGTTGAGCATCGCGACCTTGGTCCCGGCCCTGGCCAATGGCGGCGATGTCGCGGCGGGACGCCGGATGGCCGTGTCGATGTGCGCGCACTGTCACGCGATCGACGGCGAAGGGCCGAGCCCGGCGCGCGACGCGCCGGCGTTCAACACCTTGGCCCGCAAATGGCCGATTGAGTACCTCGCCGAGGCGCTCGCCGAGGGCATCGCCACCGGCCATGAGGGGCAGGTTCAGATGCCGGAGTTCCTGTTCGATCCGGACGAGATCGACAACCTGCTCGCCTATCTGGAATCCGTGCAGGACGGCTGAAAACCCGCCGCGGTCAGACGCCCTCGACGGCGATGAACCGTCCGTCGGCCGCCCCGATCCGCAGCGCTTTCGCCTCCTGGTATTCCGGGGAGTTGTAGAAGGCTTCGGCGCGTTCCAGGCTGGGAAACTCGATAACGACGACGCGGCGGTTGTCGGCCTCACCCTCGAGCACGACCGTCCGTCCGCCGCGGGCGATGAATCGACCGCCATGGGCGGCGACGACCGCCGGCGTGCGCGCCGCGTATTGCTTGTATTGGTCGATGTCGGTGACGTCGACCTGGGCGATGATATAGGCGACCACTTCGTTCTCCCGCGTCAGGCTGGTTCCGGTGCCCATCCTGGCGGCCGCAGGTTCGCGGTTCAATGGCCGTGTGCCGCCTCGTTGGCCGCCGCGGTCTCCAGCCTTGTCCGACCGACCATGGCGAGCCGGGCCGGCAGGGTGATCGACACGGTGGTGCCGCGGTCCGGCCCGCTCTCGATGTCGAGCGTGCCGCCGTGCAGTTCGACCAGCGCCTTGGCGAGCGGCAGGCCCAGGCCGGTGCCGGGAAACCGGCGTCGATGGGCCGGCTCCACGCGCTGGAAGGGTTGCAGGACGAGGGGAATCGACTCCGGTGCCATGCCGATCCCGGTGTCGGCGATGGATATGCGAAAGGCGCCGTCCGGTCCGCAATCGGCTTTCATGGTGACCGTGCCGCCCGGCGGCGTGAACTTGATCGCATTGGACAGGATGTTGAGCAGGATCTGCTTCAGCTTGGTCTTGTCGGCATGCAGCGGCGGCCAATCGGCGCAGCAGGAGGAAGGGTACACCAGCGAGACCTTCGCCACGGCGGCGGCCGGTTCGACGAGGCGGCGGCATTCCTCGGTGACGAGATGCATGTCGACGGCCTGGCGCCAGAGCACCATGCGCCCGGCCTCGACCCGCGACAGGTCCAGAATGTCGTTGATCAGGTCGAGCAGCAGCCGGCCGCTGTCGTGGATGTTCTTGGAATACTCGATGTAGCGCGGTGTGCCGATCCGGCCGAGCAGCTGTTCCTTCATGACCTCCGAGAAGCCGATGACCGCGTTCAGCGGCGTTCGCAACTCGTGGCTCATATTGGCGAGGAACTCGGACTTCGCCGCGTTGGCCCGCACCGCCTCTTCCTGGGCGCGGACAAGGGCCTCCTCATGCTCCTTGCTCTCGGTGATGTCGGCATAGGTGGTGACGATGTGGCCGCGATTGGTCTTGCGGGCGAATGCCTTCAGCCAGCGGCCGTTCGACAGATGCAGGATTGCCGTGGGCCGCCGGGCGGCGTGAAGCTCGAGCTGCGAGTCGATCCAGCCCTTGTGCCCGTTGCCGCTTTCCACGACCTCGACCGGCGGCGCCGAACGGCTCAGCAGGTCGACCCGCCGGGCGCCGCGATAGAGCGAGTCTCGGGGGAGCGACAGCATCCGCCGGTAGTTTTCGTTCCACAGCAGCAGCCGCTCCTGCGGGTCGAACAGCGCGAAAGCCTCTGAGGTATCGGATATCTCCAGCCAATCGGCACGTTCGGCATGGAACTCGGAAAGCTGCGCCAAGCTCGCATAGCGGGTCCGTATGCTCTCCACCAGGGTCAGGTGGACGATATGCGCCGATAGCAGCATTGCCACGATCAGCACCAGGGCCATGCCGGCCAGGGAGAAATGGACACTGTCGCCGCGCAGCGCGAAGAAGACGACATAGGGCAGGATACTGGCGAAGAGGTATGTCGCCGCCGCGGCTGGCACCGCCGCCAGCGTCGTCGCCGCGCCGGAGGCCATCGCCACGATGACGATCAACAAGCCCATCTGCTGCGGGTGCGGCGCGTCGCGGAAGAACCACACGGTGCCGCCCCATAGCAAGCCGCCGAGCAGCGCCCAGAGAACGGCGCGGCGGGGCCCGCGGCGGCCGGTCGCCCGGCCCGGATCGTGCCGCCGCCGTCGCCACCAGCGCGCGAGATGCAGCAGTCCGAAGCCCCACACCAGGCCGAGCCAGCCGAACAGCGGCAGCGCCCCGACATGGTCGCGTAGCATGAGTGCGGTGATCAGTGAGATCGCCAGGCTGACGGCGGTATTAATCGGCGTCTGCCGCGCCAGCGCGGCGACCTTCAGACGGCGAACCGCATCCCTTGGCGGGACGTCGCTGGAATTCGGCGGACGAGCCGTTCCGTTGTCTATCGCACTCTGTGCGGCGGGCGCCTCGCGCCTCTCCGTGGCTCGGCTCATGGGTCGTTCGATGCTGCCATTGCGCTGCTGAGGTATGCGGCATGCCATGGCGCCCCATACCGATGCTACAGGGCTTTTTGGTTCAAAATCAATAGATTGTCCATGTCGGGGTGCGTTTGGTCGAGAAAATGCAATTTATGGTTTCACCCGCCGAACGCCGACCTCGCCAATTCCTGCGCCTCGGCCCGAATCCACTCGCGAATTCGGCCGCCCGCCCTCGGCGGAGCCGGCCGACTCGCGCGGACCCGGCGCGAGGCCACGGGACCGGACCGCGCGCGAGGCGATGGGCAAGCGGCCCTCCGCCGCGCTATGGTCGGCGCCACAGACATTCCGCAGTTCGAGAGTCCGCGATGCCCGACGCCCCGAGACCCCGCACCGGCGGGCAGATCCTGGTCGACCAGCTCCGCCTGCACGGCGCCGACACGGTGTTCGGCGTCCCGGGCGAAAGCTATCTCGCGGTGCTCGACGCTCTGCATGACGCGCCGGACGTCCGTTTCGTGATCTGCCGGCAGGAAGGCGGCGCGGCGATGATGGCCGACGCCGACGGCAAGCTGACCGGACGCCCCGGCATCTGCATGGTCACCCGCGGTCCCGGCGCCACCAATGCCAGCGCCGGCGTGCATATCGCCTTCCAGGATTCGACACCGATGATCCTGCTGATCGGCCAGGTCGGCCGCGACATGGCCGAGCGGGAGGCGTTCCAGGAAATCGACTATCGCCGGATGTTCGGCCAGATGGCGAAATGGGTGGCGCAGATCGACGATGCGGCGCGGATCCCCGAATTCATGGCGCGGGCCTTCCACACCGCCGTTCAGGGCCGCCCCGGCCCGGTCGTGCTGGCGCTGCCCGAGGACATGCTGCGCGAGACCGCGACAATCGCCGATCCGCGTCCCTATGCACCGGCCGTCGCGCACCCCGGTCGCGACGATATGGCGGCGCTGGACCGCCTGCTGCGGGGCGCGAAGCAACCCTTCGCGGTGCTCGGCGGTGGTGGATGGAGTGCCGCGGCCTGCGACGATTTCCGCGCCTTCGCCGAGGCCGCCTCGTTGCCGGTGGGAACCGCATTCCGCTGCCAGGACTATATCGACAACGAGTACCCGCTCTATGCCGGCGATGTCGGCATCGGCATCAATCCGAAACTGGCCGGTCGGATCGACGAGGCCGATCTGCTGCTGGTGGTCGGGGCGCGGCTGGGCGAGGCGACGACCGGCGGCTACAGCCTGATCGAGGCGCCGCGGCCACGCCAGACGCTGATCCACATCCATCCCGGAGCGGAAGAGTTGGGCCGGGTCTACCAACCGGATCTGGCGATCCAGGCCGGAATCGGCGCCTTCGCGGCCGCGGCGCGGGCGCTGGCGCCGATCGCGGGGCCGCCCTGGGCCGAGTGGGCCGCCGCGGCCCATGCCGACTATCTCGACTACAACCGGCCGATCGCCTGCCCCGGGCCGGTGCAGATGGCGGAGATCGTCGCCACCATCCGCGAGATGCTGCCGGCCGACGCGATCATCACCAACGGGGCCGGCAACTATGCCGCCTGGGTCCATCGGTTCTTCCGCCTGCGGCACTATCGCGGCCAGCTCGGCCCGACCTCGGGGTCCATGGGGTACGGGACGCCGGCGGCGGTCGCGGCCCGGCTGCGCCATCCCGACCGGCCGGTGGTCGCCTTCGCCGGCGATGGCTGTTTCCTGATGCACGGCCAGGAACTGGCGACGGCGATGCAATACCGCGCCAACATCACGATCATCGTCGTAAACAACGGCATGTTCGGCACCATCCGCATGCACCAGGAGCGCGACTATCCGGAGCGCGTGGTCGGCACCACGCTGACCAATCCCGATTTCGCCGCGCTGGCCCGGGCCTATGGCGGCACCGGGGCGGTGGTCGAGCGGACCGGGCAGTTCGCCGAGGCGTTTGCCACGGCGCTCGCCCATGACGGGCCGAGCCTGATCGAACTGCGCCTCGACCCCGAGGCGCTGACGCCGCGGGCCAGCCTGAGCCAGATCCGCGAGGCCGGCCAGCGGCGTTAGCCCGTTATACACGCAGTTGGAACCGGCGCCGGCCGCTCCAGCAGGCGATCCATTAGTCCCATCTTAAGCGCTATGCGCCACCGTCGTTGCCATGCGCGGCAGGGTCGATCCCGGCTGCCGACTCGGAAGAATCGACGGAAGGAACAACAGATGAATGCGGTTCGTACAGGATTGGCCGGACTGGCCTTGTTGCTGACCACGGCGACTGCCATCGCGGGGACCTCGAGAGCCACCGTATTCGAGAGCGTCAGCGGCGCCGACGTTGCGCGCATCCTGACCCAGGCTGCGCTCAAGCCGAAGCTGAGCATCGACTCCTATGGCGACCCGCTGATCAGCGTGACTTCCGGGGGCCTGCTCTACGAGCTCCAGTTTTACGGCTGCGAGACCCCGGAGCCGCGGGAATGCGAGTCGCTGATGTTCTCCGCCGGGTTAGAATCCAACGGCACGATGACCGCCGACGGCATGAATCACTGGAACCGGGATCGGCGGTTCACGCGTGCCTATCTGAATGCGGAGGGCGAGTAC
>JABDIP010000360.1 GCA_013003675.1 Inquilinus sp. | reverse complement strand
CGGCCACGATAGGCGGGAAGGCGAAGATGAAGAGCAGGCGAAAGGCCGGCCAGTCGACCGCATGACGAAACATCCAGGCGCGCGACGCATGGCTGATCATCATTGCCGTCGCCACCACCGGGACCGTCGCCTTGACCCCAAGGACCGGGGCCGTGGCGATTGCCATCAACAGCGCCCCGGCAAAGCCGCCGACACTGTGCAGGACCGCGGTCGCGAGGGCTGCAGTACCGAGGTAGATCAGTTCAAGCGCCGAATACTCCACGCGTCAGCGGCCCTGGAACTGCGGTTTTCTCTTTTCCATGAAGGCCTGGCGGCCCTCGACATAGTCTTCCGAGGCAAAACAGGCGCCCACCAGCTCATCGCAGCGTGAAAGATCGCGCTTCGCCGGATCGGGTTCCAGCACCTGGGTCGAGATGAATTTCATCGCCTTGATCGTCAGCGGCGCATTGCCGGCGATCGTCTCGGCGAGCGCGCCGACCCGCGCCTCCAGCGCGTCATCCGCGACTTCCTGGACCAGCCCGAGACGCAGCGCCGTATCGGCGTCGAAGCTCTTTGCAGTGAACATGAGCTGCTTGGCAGCCGCCGCCCCCACCGCGTTGATCAGCCGTCGGATTGCATCGTACGGATAGCCGAGCGCGAGCTTGGCGGCGGGCATGGCAAACCGGGATTTGGCGGAGCACAACCGCAGATCGCAGCAGGCGGCGAGGTTCAAGCCGCCGCCAATGCAATGGCCGTCGATCATGGCGATGGTCGGCTTGGGATACTTCTCGATTGTGTCGTACACGACCTTGAGACGTGCGTTGTAGTGCTCGGTCGCGTCCTTCGAGCCGCGCTCCTTTTCGAATTTCGAGATATCGGCGCCGGACACGAAAGCCTTTCCGCCCGCTCCCGAGAGGATCACGACACGCACCCGATCATCCGATGCGAAAGTCGAAAGCGCCTGTTCGGCCGCATCCCACATCTCGAGCGACACGGCGTTATGCCGTTCGGGATTGTTGAAGACTACGTGTCCCGCGAACCCGTCCCGATGGGCGAGGATCTTCCCGGTGGGCAGCGTCAGGGACTCCGCGGCTGTCGTGCTGGTCATCTGTTGGTCCCCGCTGGCGGTCATAAGACTGAATTCTCCCGCAAATCTGCGATTTCGTCGGCGTCGACCCCCAGCTCTTCGAGGATTTCGGCGGTGTGTTGGCCGCGGACCGGCGGCGACGCCGCGAAAGAACTGGGGGTGCGTGAAAGCTCGAAAGGCTGGGCCAGTGCCTGGGTATCGCCGAACGGCTCGGTGTGGATCGGCTTCGCGACGCCGAGGTGTTGCACCTGGGGGTCGTCGAACATTTCGTCGATCCGATAGATCGGGCCACAGGGGACGCCGGCCGCAGTCAGGACGTCCACCCATTCGGCGCTGGGGCGCTGCTGCACGATCTCGGCGATCATCTCGTTCAGCTCGCCACGACGTTCCCGACGCTGCGAATTGGTCGCGAGGCTTTCGTCCTCGGCCCAATCCGGGCGGCCGAGCGCGCCGCACAACCGACGCCAGATCTCGTCACCTGCAACGGCGATATTGATCGACCCGTCCGCGGTGACGAAGCGGTTCGTCGGAACGCTGGTCGGATGCTCATTGCCGACCTGCGGCGCGACCTCACCCTGCATCAGCCAGCGCGCCGCCTGGAAATCCAGCATGAAGATCTGCGACTGCAAGAGCGAGGTTTGCAGCCATTGACCCTCGCCGGACTTCTCGCGCTCGATCAGCGCGGTCAGAATCCCGATGGCGCAAAACAGGCCGGCGGAAAGATCGGCGATCGGAATGCCCACGCGCATCGGCCCGCGGTCGGGATCGCCAGTGATCGACATCAGCCCGCCCATGCCCTGCGCGATCTGGTCGAAGCCCGGCCGCTTGGCATAGGGGCCGGTTTGTCCGAAGCCCGAGATGCTGGCGAGGATGATCCCCGGGTTGATCGCCTTCAGGCTGTCGTAGTCGATGCCGAGGCGCGACTTCACGTCGGGCCGGAAATTCTCGACCACGACGTCCGAGGTCGCGGCGAGCCGCTTGAAGAGGTCAAGACCCTTCGGGTCCTTGAGGTTCAGCGTCAGGCTGCGCCGGTTGCGCTGGAGGTTCTGCCAGTCTGCCGTATTGCGCCCGGCGCCGAGCGCTCCGTCGGCCTCCAGGGACGCGGGCTGTTCGATCTTGATGACATCGGCGCCCCAGTCGGCGAGTTGCCGCACCGCCGTGGGACCGGATCTCACACGGGACAGGTCGAGCACGCGGATGTGGGAAAGCGCGGAAGAGGCTGGTTGGTGTGGCATGTCTGTTCCCTGTCAGCCGCGGAATCCCGAAAGCGCGTCAAGGCGTTCGGCGGCAAAGGCGCCGTTCGAAAACGCGATGAACCGGCCGGCCATGTCATCCGGCCAGCCGCCGTAGCTGGCATTGGCCCGGAACTTGGCCTCCAACTCGGCATCGCTCAGCGGGTCGCGGCGCCCGCCTCGCAGGCACGGCTGGACGGCGCTGAACGTCCTTCCGTCGCGCATCCGCACGGTCAGCGCGCCAACATAGTTTTCCGGATAGGGGTCGTTCGGATCGACCTCGTACCGTACCTTCGAGGCGAGGCCGAGTATTCGGGGTTCGCGGATCTTTTCTTCGGTGAATGCGCGCAGTCCCGCCGCCCCATCGACGATGCCGATGGCGATTCAGTACGGCACGCTGAATTTCGCCGAATACGGGGTGCTGGGCGCGGTCTTCTCCGCCATCGGTTCCCACAGCCGGTGCAGGATCGCCTCGGCGGTGGGGGCGACGATCTCAGTCACCGCGTCGGGATCGCCGATCTCGCCGCGCAAGCTGATCGCCGCGTCGATGAAGGGCTGCGCCATCGTTCCGCACGCATAGGGCTTGAAGGCCAAGCTCTCCAATTCCCACCGCGCGCCCAAGCCATCGGTCAGCCGGCCGAAGTCGCGCTCGATGTCGCGATGGGCGAAGGCGCGGAAGAAGCCGTGTTCCCCCTCGAAAACGGTGCGCGGCCCGGTAAAGCCGCGCGAGGCGAGCGATGCGGCCCTTAGGCCCGACTGCGCCGCCCAGCCGGGATGCAGGCGCTTGGTCGAGGTGCCCTCGGCCAGATATTCGATGATGCCCGATGCCATGCTGCCGGCGATCCCGAGCGCCCGCGCGGAGTGCTCCGGGCTCGCCCCTTGCGCGGCCGAAACGCCGAAGGCGGCGGCCAGCGCCCCGATCACGGCCGTCGGATGGAACGCGGCGCGGTGGATCGCCGTAGGTGCCACGACGGCCATTCGGCAGGCCAGCTCGCCGCCGGCGGCCAATCCGCATAGCAGGCTTTCGCCCGACAGGCCGTCGCGTTCCGCCGCCGCCAGCAGGGCGGGCACCAGCACGGCGCCGACATGAACCGGCGTTCCCTCGAACGTGTCGTCGAAATCCTCGCCGTGAACCGCAACCCCCGAGATCAGCGCGGCATCGCCGGCGGTGAAGCCGCCGGCATGGCCGATGGCGGTACAGCGTCCGGCCGCCTCGGCGGTTGCCCGAACCGCATCGACGTAGGCCATCCTGCGGCCGGCGACCATCAACCCGCCAGCGTCCAGAAGCGCCCGCCTGAGCGTATCCGCCACCTCGCTCGGGATGGCGTCGCGCGAGAGCCCTGCAGCCCATTCCGCTAGGATTTCCGCAATTGCCGTCAAAGGTCAAACCCCGGTCAAGGCAGGTACGCGCCACCGTTCACGTGGATGGTCTGCCCGGTCGTATAGGCCGCGTTCGGATGGCAGAGGCAGGTCACCATATGCGCCACTTCCGCCGGTTTGCCGTGGCGGCCCAGCAGGTTTGGGTGTCCGCCATGCAGGGCGGGCCCGGCCGCGGCACCGCGGACCGTGTCGATCATGCCGGGCACGACGATGTTGGCGGTGATCTTGTCGGCGGCGACATCCGCGGCGAGCGCCCCGGTCAGGCCGACCAGGGCGGATTTCGAGGCGGCGACGTGCACCCGGTTCTTGACGCCGCGATGGGCGGACAGCCCGCCGATATTGACGATCCGCCCCCAACCGGCCTCGGCCATGTGCGGCACCGCCGCCTGGGCGCACAGGAAGGCCGCCTCGACATTGGTTCGCATGATCCGTCGAAACCCGTCGAGCGGTATATCGGCCAGGGCGTCCTGCCCGCGCATGGCGGCATTGTTGACCAGGATGTTGAGCTTCCCGAAACGGCCGATGGCGCAGTCGACGAGCGCAGCCGCCCCTTCCGGCTCGGTCAGGTCACCGACCCATGTCGCCGCATCGCTGCCGGCCTCATGCACCAGTTGAGCGGTCGTCTCGGCACCGTCGCGATCGCTGCGGGCATGGGTCACCACCGCGGCCCCCATCCGCGCCAGCTGGACGCAGATTTCCCGCCCGATATTCTGTGCCGATCCGGTCACGATCGCGACAGCGCCGTCGAGGTCCCTGGTCATCTGCCCCACCTCTATTCGCCTTCTTCCGTCGCGAATACGCGCCTGCGATCGCGGTGGGCACGAATTGCCGTGATCACCGGCCCGGCAAGCGACAGCAGCGTCAGCGCGAAGAACAGCAGGACCAGCGGCCGATCCATCATCGACAGCACGCTGTTGTCGTGGACGATCATCGCCTTCGAGAAATTCTCTTCGACAATCGGACCGAGCACGAGCCCCATGATCAGCGGCGCCGGTCCGAAGCCGAAACGCAGCATGAAGTAGCCGACGATGCCGGAGATCGCCATCACCCAGACGTCGAAGAACGAGGAGGCGGCGGCATAGGAGCCGATGATCGCGAACACCAGGACCGAGGGCCAGAGGATGGTGCGCGGGATCAGGGTGATCTGGCTGAAAAGTTTCGCCCCGGCAATGCCGACGGCCAGGAACGCGATGTTGGCGATCAGCATTGCGGCGAAGATGCCGTAGAGGAATTCCGGCTGGTTCTCGAGCAGGAATGGTCCTGGTTTCAGCCCGTGCATGACCATCGCGCCGAGAATCAGCGCGGTCGAGACCGACCCCGGGATCCCCAGCGCCAGGGTCGGCACCATGGCGCCCCCGGTCGCCGCGTTGTTTGCCGCCTCGGGCCCGGCGATGCCCTCGGGCACGCCGGTGCCGAACAGTTCCTTGTCCTTCGACCAGCGCCGCGCCTCGTTGTACCCCATGATGGCGGCGACGGTGGCGCCCTCGGCCGGCAGGATGCCGACGAAGGTGCCAAGCCCGCTCGAGCGCAGGATGGTGTATTTGACCCTTTTAAGGTCCTCGCGGCTGGGCAGCTTCATGACATTGGCCCGGATGCGCTCGTAGACGACATCGCCGACGCGCGCCTGCTTCAGCAGTTCGGCAATCGCAAACAGCCCGATCAGGACCGGAACGAAGGGCAGCCCGTCGTAAAGCTCGTTGACTCCGAAGGTGAAGCGTTCGACCCCGGTGGTCAGATGGATGCCGATCGTCGAAAGGAACACGCCCAGGAAGCCCGCGATCAGGTTGCGCAGCGAGGATTTGCCGCTGATCGAGGCCAGCATCGACAGCGCGAAAAGGGCAAGGGCGAAGTACTCTGCGGAGGTGAAGGTCAAGGCGATCCGGGCCAGGAGCGGCGCGGCCAGCAACAGGATCAGAAGGCTCAGGATGCCTCCGGTCACGCTCGAGATCGTGGCCAGTCCCAACGCCCGGCCGGCCTCGCCGCGCTTGGCCATGGGGTACCCGTCCAAAGCGGTGGCCGCGGCGGGCGGTGCCCCGGGAGCGTTGATCAGGATGGCCGTGATCGACCCGCCGAAAGTGCCGGCACAATAGAGCGCCGCCAGCATGGCAATGGCCGAGATCGGCGTCATCGAGATCGTGAACGGGATCAGGAGCGCGATCGCCATGGGCGAACTGAGGCCCGGCAGTGCCCCTACCAGAACGCCGATGATCACACCGACGAGGATGAAACCGACCGTCGCCGGATCGGCGACCATTCCAAGCCCGGTCAGAACCTGATCCATGGGGACCTCCCTATCTCAGCGAAAGCCCAAGGACGCCAGGTTCGAAATAGACGCCCAGCACGATCGAGAATACGTATGTCACCAGGCCGGTGAAAAGGACCGAGTACGTCAGGATCAGCAGCCAGCGGCGTTCGCCCCAAAGAAGCGGCAACCCGGTCGCCGCGAGGAAGATCGTCAGTATGGTCCCGACCCACTCGGCGGCGACGACCAGCAGAATGAGAAAGCCGATCGTCGTGAATGTGCCGGCGCCGATCGGGGCGCTGCGCGACTTTCGGATCAGCGGCCACCGCTCGAGCTCCAGCCGGTGTTCAAGCGGCAGGAGCATGGACAGGACGCCGATGGTGACCAGCAGCAGACGCGGGAATTGCTCCGGCAGCACATTCTCTCCCAGGAATGCGCCGGGAACCGGAAAATCGGAGGTGAGCGCATAAAGGGAACCGCAGAGCACGATCAGAAGTACCGCCAGGACGGCGTCCACCGAATCGATCAGCCCAGTCGGGCCGTCGGAGTCCGGCCCCGGCGCGGGGGCCTTGGGTCCAATCTCGTCGGTCACTGCACTTCTCCAGAACCGGCAGGCATGTCGCCGGACGACTGACCCCGGTCGGGGTCAGCCGCCTTTTCGATGGTCAGAATCGCCTAGTTCTGCAAGGTCTCCAGCGCTTCCGC
>JABDIP010000318.1 GCA_013003675.1 Inquilinus sp. | reverse complement strand
CCCGCAAGGGGAGAGGGAATCCACGGTGCGCCTTTTGGTTTCCCCTCTCCCCTCGCGGGAGAGGGATCGACGAGCATGCGTCGATCCCGCGTAGCGGGAGGGTGAGGGGGCTTCCGGGGACGCGGTTCCCCGGTAGCGACCACCCGTCTAGAAGCTGATCCCGTCATGGAGCTAGGCCAGATCTTCGGCTCGTTCCTGTCCATCGTCGGCGACCCGTATCTGATGGGGCTGATCCTGCTGGCGGTGCCGATCGGCATGTTCTTCGGCGCGATCCCGGGGCTCGGCGGCAAGCTCGGCATCGTCATCCTGATCCCCTTCGTGTTCGGCATGGACCCGCTGGCCGGCGCTGTCTTCCTGCTGGCGATGCATTCGGTGGTGCATACCGGCGGCTCGATCCCGTCGATCCTGTTCGGCGTGCCCGGCACCGGGCCGGACGCCGCCACCATCGTCGACGGCTTCCCGATGACCGAGCGCGGCGAGGCCGGACGGGCGCTCGGCGCCAGCCTCGGCGCCTCGGGCGTCGGCGGGGTGATCGGCGGCGTCTTCCTGGCGCTGATGCTGCCGGTGCTGCGCCCGGTGGTGCTGGCGTTCAGCCCGGCGGAGTTCTTCCTGCTCGCCATCCTCGGCATCACCTTCATCGCCACCCTGTCCGGCGACAGCCTGCTGAAGGGGCTGCTGGTCGGCATGTTCGGGCTGATGCTGGCGATGGTGTCCCTCGACCCGCATACCGGCACCCAGCGCTATACCTACGACATGCTGTTCCTGTGGGACGGCATCGACGTGATCGCCGCGGTGCTCGGGCTGTTCGCGATCCCGGAGATGATCGCGCTCGGCGTCGCCGGCGGCTCGATCGCCAAGGCCGCCCGCACCCAGGCGGCGCAGTACGATCTGCGCGAGGTGGTCGACGGCATCGTCGACGTGTTCCGGCATTTCTGGCTCGCCCTGCGCACCTCGGTGATGGGCGCGGTGATCGGCATGATCCCCGGCCTGGGCGGCGACGCGGCGAGCTGGATCTGCTACGGCCACGCGGTGCAGTCCTCGAAGACGCCGGAGCGCTTCGGCAAGGGCGCGGTCGAGGGCGTCATCGCGCCGGAGACGGCGAACAACTCCAAGGAGGGCGGCTCGCTGCTGCCGACCCTGTTCTTCGGCGTTCCCGGCTCGTCGGGCATGGCGATCATGCTCGGCGCCTTCGTCATGCTCGGCATCCAACCGGGGCCGATGATGGCGCTGACCGGCATGGAGCTGGTCTGGGCGCTGATCTGGGCCCTTGTGGTCGCCAACGTGCTGGCGGTCGGTGTGTTCCTGGTCTTCGCCCCGGCCTTCAGCCGCCTCACCTTCGTGCGCGGCGGGTTGCTGATCCCGTTCGTGGTGACGCTGGCCTTCCTCGGTTCCTATCTCAGCCACGGCGCCTGGGAGAACATCGTGCTGCTCTGCGGCCTTGGCATGATCGGCTATCTCTTGAAGCGCCACGCCTGGCCCCGGCCGCCCTTCGTGATCGGCCTGGTGCTCGGACCGATCGCCGAGGACAGCTTCCACAAGGCGCTCGGCATCTGGGGCCCGACCTTCTTCCTGCGCCCGCAATCCCTGGTGCTGATCGCCCTCATCCTCGGCAGCCTCGCCTTCTACCTTTGGCGCATGAAGAACCGCCGGGCGGTGGCCTATGACCTCGCGGATTGAGGGCGGGATGATGAGATTGCCGCATGATCCGGGGCACGCCTCACCTGATTGGCCAAACGAGAGCGGCTGCCACTCGGCAAGCCGCGCGAACCCCCTCACCCTCCCGTCGCTCCGCGCCGGGCCCCTCCCTCTCCCGCGAGGGGAGAGGGATCATCGGTCGGCGCGGCATGGGTTCCCTCTCCCCTCGCGGGAGAGGGCGGGGCCCGCGGCGAAGCCGTGGGAGGGTGAGGGGACTGGCGCCGCGACTCCCTGCGTCGCCGGACCTCTCCCGATCGCGCCGAACGGCGATTGCGCGGCAGCCGGTGAGGGAGGGCACCATGCGCGTTGACGGGCGGATCGCGACGGCGGGGTTGATGCTGGCGATCTTCGCGGCGATGACCGGCATCGCGCTCGGCTTTCCGCCCAAGGCGCGGCTGATGCCTTTGATGGTCGGGGTGCCGGCGACGCTGCTGGCCCTCATCCATCTGGGGCTGGAGATCCGCGACGCGATCCGCCGCGAGACGCCGACGCCGGAACAGGCGGCGAAGGAGGCGGGCCGCTTCCGCGCCGAACGCCGCATGGTCTTCTGGATCGCCCTGTTCTTCGCCGGGGTGATGGGCTTCGGCTTCTTCTGGGGCGCGCCGCCGCTGGTCTTCGCCTTCCTCTACTGGGGCGAGCGCGAGCGGCTGGCGGTGGCACTGGTCGGCGGCGCCGGCACCTGGGCGGTGCTCTACGGCGTCTTCGCCCGGGCGCTGGAGCTGTTCCTGTTCGAGGGCTTCGTCGTCCGGGCGCTGTCCGGATAGTCGCGCGGGATGGCGCCGCGCGGCGCGATCTGCAAAACTGAACTATCGGTTGCAACGGGGAGTGGGATCCATGGTGCGCAAGACAGCCAAGGACTTCGATCAGGGCCTGCTGAACCTTTTCGACAAGCTGGTGCATGGCGATATCGACCGCCGGCAATTCCTCGACCGGGCGGCGAAATATGCCGTCGGCGGGGCGACCGCCGCGGCGCTGCTGGAGACGCTGTCGCCGCAATACGCCCTGGCCCAGCAGGTGGCGCCCGACGATCCGCGCATCGACGCCGATTATGTGGACTACGCCTCGCCACAGGGGCACGGCACCATCCGCGGCCTGCTGGCCCGGCCGGCCGGCGCCGCTGGGCGGCTGCCCGCCGTGGTCGTGGTGCATGAGAACCGCGGCCTGAACCCCTATATCGAGGACGTCGCCCGGCGTCTCGCGGTGGCCGGCTTCATCGCGCTGGCGCCGGACGGGCTGACCCCGCTCGGCGGCTATCCGGGCACCGACGAGGAGGGGCGCGAGATGCAGCGCCAGCTCGACGGCGCCAAGCTGCTGGAGGATTTCATCGCCGCCTACGCCGCCCTCGACGCCCGCTCCGACACCGGCCGCATCGGCGTGGTCGGCTTCTGCTATGGCGGCGGCGTGTGCAACGCCATGGCGGTCCGGCTGCCCGAACTGGCCGCCTCGGTGCCGTTCTATGGCCGCCAGGCGGCGGCCGAGGACGTGCCGAAGATCC
>JABDIP010000305.1 GCA_013003675.1 Inquilinus sp. | reverse complement strand
CGCGGCGACGTGCTGGACCGCAATGGCGTGATCCTGGCGACGACGCTGCCGACCGCCTCGCTCTATGCCGACCCGGCCAAAGTGATCGATGCCGCCGAAGCGGCGGAGATGCTGGCGGCGACGCTGCCCGACCTGGACTACGACGCGGTATTGGCGGCGCTGACCTCCTCGCGCCGTTTCGTCTGGCTGCGCCGCGGGCTGACCCCGTCCGAGCATTATCAAGTCAACCGGCTGGGGCTGCCCGGCATCGCCTTTCAGAACGAGGAACGGCGCTACTACCCGCACGGGCCGCTGGCCGCCCATGCGGTCGGCTTCACCGACGTCGACGGCACCGGCCTCGCCGGCATCGAGAAGACCTTCGACCGCGAGCTGCGCACCGATGGCGGGCCGCTGCGGCTGTCGCTCGACGTCCGGCTGCAGGCTCTGCTGCAGAACGAGTTGCAGGTGGCGATCGACGAGTTTCAGGCGCTCGGCGGGGCCGGGCTGATCATGCACGCGCGCAGCGGCGAGATTCTCGCCATGGTCTCGCTGCCCGACTTCAACCCGGCACGGCCGGAGGCGGGACCGGCGATCGGCCGCTTCAACCGGACCACGCTCGGCGTCTACGAGATGGGCTCCACCTTCAAGGTCTTCAACACGGCGATGGCGCTGGATTCCGGCATCGCCGGGCTGAACGACGGCTATGACGCGCGCGAGCCGATCCGGATCGGCCGCTACACCATCAACGACTTCCACCCGCAGCGCCGCTGGCTGTCGGTCGGCGAGATCTTCATGCACTCGTCGAATATCGGCTCGGTGCACATGGCGGTCGCGGCCGGAACCCGGCGGCAGCAGGACTATCTCGACCGTTTCGGCCTGCTGGCGCCGCCGGCCATCGAGCTGCCGGAGGTCGCCTCGCCGATGGTCCCGACGCCGTGGCGCGAGATCAACACGATGACGATCGCCTACGGCCACGGCATGGCGGTCAGCCCGCTGCAGCTCAGCGCCGCCGTGGCGGCGACGGTCAATGGCGGCATTCTGCTGACGCCGACCCTGATCCCCGGCGACCGGAGCGACCGGCCGACGGGCACAAGGGTGCTGTCGGCGGCGACCTCGGACACCATGCGGCGCCTGTTGCGCCTCGCCGTCGTCTCCGGCACCGGCGGCCACGCCGACGCCCCGGGCTATCTGGTCGGCGGCAAGACCGGCACGGCGGAAAAGGCGGTCGGCCCCGGCTATGACCGGCGCGCCCTGCTGTCCTCGTTTGTCGCAGCATTTCCCATGACAAGCCCCGAATATGTCGTATTCGCCATGCTTGATGAGCCGCGGGGCAACGAGCGCACCTTTGGCTATGCCACGGGTGGTTGGGTCGCGGCGCCCCTGGTCGGGCGGGTGATCGAGCGCATGGGACCGATGGTCGGCCTCGCACCCCTCGATCCGGAAGCGCCGGAAATCCGCGAAGCCTTGCACGTCGACCTGCCGCGCGCGGAAACGGCAGGTCCGTCGCTGGCGGCCTTCGCCAACTGATGTTGCAGATGACCGAGCCCCGTTCCGACGCCGCCTTGCACGGGCTGCCCGAAATCACCGGGCTGACCGCGGATTCCCGCGCCGTGGAACCGGGGTTCCTGTTCGCCGCCCTGCCCGGAAGCCAGGCCGACGGCCGCGACTTCATCGGCGCGGCAATCGCCAAGGGCGCGATCGCGATCCTGGCGCCGGCCGGGACCGTGCTGCCGGATTACGCCGGAGCCGCGACGCTGATCACCGACGACCGGCCGCGCCGGCGTTTCGCGCTGATCGCCGCCGCCTTCCATGGCAGCCAGCCGGCGACCATCGCCGCCATCACCGGCACCAACGGCAAGACCTCGACCGCCCATTTCACCCGCCAGATCTGGGAGCGGCTGGGCCATCGCGCCGCCAGCCTCGGCACCCTGGGAATCACCGCGCCGGGGCTGGAGAACTACGGCGCGTTGACGACGCCCGACCCGGCCGCCCTGCATGCCAGCCTGGCCGATCTGGCCGCTGCCGGCGTCACCCATCTGGCGATGGAGGCGTCGTCGCACGGCCTCGACCAGTACCGTCTGGACGGGGTGCGGGTGACCGCCGCCGGCTTCACCAATCTCAGCCGCGACCATCTCGACTATCACGGCACCATGGAGGCCTATCTGGCCGCCAAGGGCCGCCTGTTCGACGAGGTCTTGGCGCCGGGCGGCACCGCCGTCCTCAACGCCGACGCGCCGGAATCGTCGGCCCTGGCGGCGCGGGCGCGGGCCGCCGGTCGCCGGGTGTCGACCTATGGCGTCGCTGGCGAGGCGATCCGGCTCGACGACGCGGTGCCCCAGGCCGACGGGCTGGCGCTGGGGCTGACGATCGAGGGGCGTCGATACAGCGCCAATCTGCCGCTGGTCGGCACCTTTCAGGTGGCCAATGCGCTGTGCGCCCTGGGGCTGGTGCTCGCCGACGACGTCGCCCCGGCGGCGGCGGTCGAGGCGCTCGGCCATTTGCAGGGCGTCCGCGGCCGGCTCGAGCAGGTCGCCCGGCATCCCAACGGCGCGCCGGTCTATGTCGACTACGCGCACACGCCCGACGCGCTGGAAACGGTGCTGAAGGCGCTGCGGCCGCACACGGTGGGCCGGCTGGTCTGCGTGTTCGGCTGCGGCGGCGATCGCGACCCGGGCAAGCGGCCGCTGATGGGGGCGACGGTGGCGCAACTGGCCGACCGGCCGATCGTCACCGACGACAACCCGCGCACCGAGGATCCGGCGGCGATCCGTGCGGCGACTCTCGCCGCCTGTCCCGGCGCCCGGGAGATCGGCGACCGGGCCGGGGCCATCCGGTCCGCGATCGCCGGCCTGGCGCCGGACGATGTGCTGATCATCGCCGGCAAGGGGCACGAAACCGGACAGATCGTCGGCGAAGAGGTCCATCCCTTCGACGACGCCGAACACGCACGTGCCGCCGCCGCCGGTTTGGGGGCGGCGGCCGCGGCAGGAGACTCAAGATGAGCCAAGACCTCCTTTGGACCGCCCAGGACGCGGCGGCAGCCACCGGCGGAACCCCGATCGGCGATTGGACGGCGCATGGCGTCTCCATCGACAGCCGGACCGTGCAGCGCGGCGATCTGTTCATCGCGCTGGTCGGACCGAATTTCGACGGCCATGAATTCGCCGCCGACGCCCTGCGCAAGGGCGCCGCGGCGATCGTCGCGCACCGGCCTCCGGCCGGGGTCGGCCCGGACGCGCCGCTGCTGGTGGTCGACGACACCACCGAGGCGCTGAACGATCTCGGCACGCTCGGCCGGCTGCGCTTTCGCGGCCGGGTGGCGGCGATCACCGGCTCGGTCGGCAAGACCAGCACCAAGGAGGCGCTGAAGGTCGCGCTGGCCGCGCAGGCGCCGACCTTCGCCACCGCCGGCAACCTGAACAACCACTGGGGCGTGCCGCTGAGCCTGGCGCGCATGCCGGCGGAGCACGCCTATGCGGTGCTCGAACTGGGCATGAACCATGCCGGCGAGATCGCCCCCCTGTCGCGGCTGTGCAAACCCGACGTGGCGATCGTCACCACGGTCGAGGCGGCGCATCTGGAGAATTTCGCCACCGTCGAGGCCATCGCCGACGCCAAGGCCGAGATCTTCGCCGGCATGAACCCGGGCGGAACCGCCATCCTGCCCCGCAACAGCCCGCACCTCCCGCGGCTGGTCGCCCATGCGCGCACCGCCGGCATCGGCCAGATCTGGAGCTTCGGCGAGCATGTCGATGCCGACGCCCGGCTGGTCGACTGCTCGCTGCACGCGACCTGCAGCGCGGTCAGCGCGGTGATCCGCGGCGAAGCCGTGCAGTATTCGCTGTCGGCACCGGGCAGCCATTGGGTGCTGAACAGCCTGTCGGTGCTGCTCGCGGTCAAGGCGCTGGGCGGCGATGTCGGCGCGGCGGCGCGTGCCCTGTCGACCATCCAGCCCTTGAAGGGGCGCGGCTCGCGCAGCCGCATCCGCCTTGGCCGGCCGAGCAAGGCCGGCGCCTTCACGCTGATCGACGAATGCTACAACGCCAGCCCGACCTCGGTCGCCGCCTCGCTGTCGGTGCTGGCCAAGGCCGACCCGGACGGCGACGGCCGCCGGATCGCGGTGCTCGGCGACATGCTGGAGTTGGGCGAGCGCGCCGGGACGCTGCATGTCGGGCTGAAGCAGCCGCTGGTCGGCGCCGATGTCGACGCGGTCTTCGCCTGCGGCCCGCATATGGCCAAGCTGTTCGACGCCCTGCCGCCCGCCATGCGCGGCGCCTATGCCGCCGACAGCGCCGCCCTGGCACCGATGGTGGCGGCGACGGTGCGGCCCGGCGACGTGGTGATGGTGAAGGGATCGCTGGGCAGCCGCATGGCGCTGGTGGTCGACGCGCTGCAGGCCCTGGATAGCGGCGACGGCGGCGCGGGACGGGTTCCGCGGCGGCGCCGCGCGGCGAATGGGGACTGAGTCATGCTCTACAATTTGCTGTTCCCGCTGGCGGACGAGTACATCGTCTTCAACCTGTTCCGCTATCTGACGTTCCGCACCGGCGGCGCGCTGATGACGGCGCTGGTCGTCGCCTTCCTGATCGGGCCGCGGCTGATCCGCGGGCTTCGCTCGCGCCAGGGCGCCGGCCAGCCGATCCGCGAGGACGGGCCGGAGGGCCATCTGGCCAAGCGCGGCACGCCGACCATGGGCGGCCTGATGATCCTGATCGGCATGCTGTCCGCCACCCTGTTGTGGGCGGATCTGACCAACGAATACGTCTGGATCGTGATGCTGGTGACCGCCGGGTTCGGCCTGGTCGGCTTCTTCGACGACTATCTGAAGCTGACCAAGCGCAACTCGAAGGGCCTGCCCGGCCGGTTGAAGCTGTTGGCGCAGGTGTCGGTATCGCTGGTCGCCGCGGTGTGGTGCATGTCGATCGCCGGCGAGCCCTTGTCGACCGGCCTCGCGGTGCCGTTCGTGAAGGATCTGCTGGTCCAGCTCGGCTGGTTCTTCGTGCCGTTCGCCGTCATCGTCATGGTCGGCGCCTCCAACGCGGTCAATTTGACCGACGGGCTGGACGGGCTGGCCATCGTGCCGGTGATGATCGCCGCCGGCTGCTTCGGCTTCATCGCCTATGTCTGCGGCAACACGATCTTCGCCGACTATCTGCAGATCCACTACGTCCTCGGCGCCGGCGAACTGGCGGTGTTCTGCGGCGGGCTGATCGGCGCCGGGCTCGGTTTCCTGTGGTTCAACGCGCCGCCGGCCATGGTGTTCATGGGCGACACCGGCTCGCTGTCGATCGGCGGCGCGCTGGGCGCGGTGAGCGTGGTCACCAAGCACGAGCTGGTGCTGGCGATCGTCGGCGGGCTGTTCGTGCTGGAGACCGTGTCGGTGATCGTCCAGGTCGCCTCGTTCAAGCTGACTGGGCGGCGGATCTTCCGCATGGCGCCGCTGCATCACCACTACGAGAAGAAGGGCTGGGCCGAGCCGACCATCGTCATCCGCTTCTGGATCATCGCCGTGATCCTGGCGCTGGTCGGCCTGTCGACCCTGAAGCTGAGGTGACCGGGTGATCGACCTCGGCCACCTCAAGGGAAAGACCGTCGCCGTGCTCGGCCTCGGCAAGTCGGGTGCCAGCGCCGCCCGCGCGCTGGCGGCCGGCGGCGCCACCGTGCTCGCCTGGGACGACGGCAAGACCGACGCCGTCGCCGGGCTGGACGGCGTCACAATCACCGATCTCGGCGCCGCCGATTTCGGCGGCATCGCCATGCTGGTGCTGAGCCCCGGCATTCCGCGCCGGCACCCGGCACCGCACCCGGCGGTGGCGCGGGCCGAGGCGGCCGGCTGCCCGGTCGTCAGCGATATCGACCTGCTGGCCCAGGCGCGGCCCGGCTCGCACTATCTCGGGATCACCGGCACCAACGGCAAATCGACCACCACGGCGCTGGTCGGCCACATCCTGACCCATGCCGGGCTACCGGCCCAGATCGGCGGCAATCTCGGCATGCCGGCGCTGAGCCTGAAGCCGTTGGACGACGATGGCTGGTACGTGCTGGAGCTCAGCTCCTATCAACTCGAGACACTGACCGCGCCGCGCTTCGAAATCGGCGTGCTGATCAACGTCGCCCCCGACCATCTCGACCGCTACGCCGGCATCGACGACTACGCCGACGCCAAACGCCGGCTGTACGCGCTGCAGCCCGAGGGCGCCACCGCGGTGGTCGGCATCGACGACGCTTTGTCGGCCGCGACTCGCGCGGATCTGGCGCGGCGGACCGGATGTCGGGTGGTGCCGATCTCGGTGACCGAGGCACCCGGCGGCGGCGTCTATGTCGAGGACGGCCGGCTGATCGACGCCACCACCGGCACGCCGCGCGCGGTGCTCGACCTGCGTGAGGTGCCGACCCTGCCGGGCGTGCACAACTGGCAGAACGCGGCAGCCGCCTATGCCGCCGCCAGCGCCGCCGGGGTGCCCGGTTCGGTGATCGTCGGCGCCATGCGCAGCTTCCCGGGCCTGCGCCACCGGCAGGAGCTGGTCGGCACGCTCGACGGCTTGCGCTTCATCAACGACAGCAAGGCGACCAACCCGGACGCCGCGGCCCGCGCCCTGACCTGCTACGACACCGTCTACTGGATCGCCGGCGGCCTTGCCAAGCAAGGCGGGCTGGACGAGTTGACGCCGCATCTCGGCCGTATCGCGCACGCCTTCCTGATCGGCGAGGCCGCGGAGGATTTCGCCGCCTACCTGGACGGCCGGGTGCCGTTCCAGCGCTGCGGCGACGTGACAACGGCGGTCGACGCCGCCCATGCCCGGGCCTTGGCCGACGGGGCCGGCGATGCCGTCGTGCTGTTGTCGCCGGCCTGTGCCTCCTGGGACCAGTTCGCCAGTTTCGAGGCGCGCGGCGACGCCTTCGTCGCCGCTGTGCGGGCATTGG
>JABDIP010000295.1 GCA_013003675.1 Inquilinus sp. | reverse complement strand
CTTATCATCGGCGGATTGCTGGCCGGCGCGGCGGTCGCGATCATGGCCGCCGGCCCGGCGCAGGCACAAAGCTGCGACTGGAAGCCGGAACGGGCGGTAACCTACATCGTGCCTTGGGGCGCGGGCGGCGGCACCGACGCCAATTCGCGCATGCTGGCAAGCATGCTGGAGCGGGAGTTCGGCGTCCCGTTCAACGTGGTGAACCGCACCGGCGGCAATGGCGTGGTCGGCCATACCGCGATCGCCACCGCCGAGCCGGACGGCTATACGATCGGCGCGGCGACGGTCGAGATCAACATGATGCATTGGGCCGGCCTGACCGAACTCACCCACGAGAACATCTCGCCGATCGCCCTGGTCGACATTGTTCCCGCCAGCGTCACCGTGGCGGCGGATTCGCCGTTCGACACGCTGCAAGAGTTGGTCGACCATGTGAAGGCCAACCCCGGCGACCTGACCGCCTCGGGCACCGCGCAGGGCGGGATCTGGCACCTGGCGATCGCCGGGCTGCTGAACGAGCAGGGGCTGGACCCCAACGCGGTGCGGTGGATTCCCAGTGACGGCGCGGCCTCGGGCATGCAGGAACTGATGGCCGGCGGCGTCGACATGGTCACCGTCGCCCTGTCCGAAGCTAAGACCCTGGTCGAGGCGGGCGAGCTGAAGGGGCTGGCCTTCATGCATACCGACCGGATGGGGGCGCTGCCGGAGGTGCCGACGACGCTCGAGGCGCTGGACACCGAATGGACCCTGGCGGCGTTCATCACCGTCAGCGGACCGGAAGGCCTGCCCGAGGAGATCGCCTGCAGCTACGACGCGGCGGTGGAGAAGCTGTTCCAGACCCAGGAATGGGCCGACTTCAAGGCCAGCCGCGGCGCCGAAGTGGTCTATCTCGGCGTTGGCGACCTGACGCAGATGCTGGCCACCTCCGACGCCAATCTCGGCGCCACCATGAAGGCGATCGGCCTGGCGCAGTAGCGTAGCGACCCTGCGGGACCGCCCGAGGCTGGTGTCGTGAAGCTCGACGACACGGTCCTTGGCGCGGTCCTGCTGGTCTTCGCCGGCGTGGTGATCGGCCATGCGCGGTCGTTTCCGACCCTGGCCGGCATGACCGTCGGCCCCGATCTGTTTCCGACCATCATCGGCGGCGGCCTGGGGCTGTGCGGCCTGGTGCTGATGGCCGGCGGGCTGTTGCGCCGGCGACGGACGGGCGGCGGGCCGTGGGTCGTGCTCGACCGATGGGTGACGACCCCGGCGCTGGCCGGCAATGTGCTGTCGGTGCTGGCCGCCCTGGCGTTCTACATCGTGCTGTCCAAACCGCTGGGCTTCCATCTCACGACCCTGCTGATCCTCGCCGGGCTGATGCTGAAGCTGGGGGTGCGGCCGGTGCCGGCGGCGGCGTTCGCGATCGTCCTGCCGCCGCTCATCCACTATGTGTTCTACGACCTGCTGCGGGTTCCCCTGCCGTGGGGCGTGCTGCTGCCGATCGCCTGGTAGGAGGCGCCGGTGGACGCGATCCTGGGCGCCTTCTCGCTGATCCTCGACCCGGCGGTGATGCTGGTGATCGTGGCATCGGCGTTCTACGGCACCTTCGTCGGCGCCATTCCCGGGCTGACCGCGACCATGTCGGTGGCGCTGCTGGTGCCGGTCACGTTCTTCATGGATCCGGTGCCGGCGATCGCCGCCATCGTCACCACCACCGCGACGGCGATCTTCGCCGGCGACATCCCGGGTGCGCTGCTGCGAATCCCCGGGACCCCGGCCTCCGCCGCCTATGTCGACGAGGCCTATCGCATGACCGCCAAGGGCAAGGCGGAAATGGCCCTGGGCGCCGGGTTGGTGACGGCGGCGATCGGCGGCACCATCGGCACGCTGATCCTGATGGGCGTGGCGCCGCGGTTGGCGCGGTTCGCGATCAAGTTCAGCTCGTTCGAGTATTTCTGGCTGGCCTGCCTGGGGCTGACCTGCGCGGTGCTGATCTCCGGCGGCTCGGTGGTGAAGAACCTGGTCTCGTTGCTGATCGGGCTGATGATCGCCACCATCGGCATCGACGTGGCGGTCGGCTATCCGCGCTTCACCTTCGGCAGCATCGAATTGCTGGACGGGGTCAGTTTCATCCCGGCGATGATCGGGATGTTCGCGCTGTCGGAAATCCTGCGCAACGTCGCCGGCGACGCGCCGCCGCGGGTCGTGCAACGCAGCGTCGGCAACGTCTTCGTCGGCCTGGGGCGGCTGTTGGTGCGCTACCGGCTCAACGTCGCGCGCAGCAGCGTGCTCGGCACCGGCATCGGCGCGTTGCCCGGCGCCGGAGCGGACATCGCCGCATGGATCGCCTTCACGCTGTCAAAACGCTTCTCGCGCGAGCCCGAGAAATTCGGCACCGGGCATGTCGAGGGGATCGTCGATGCCGGCTCGGCCAACAACGCCGCCGTTGCCGGCGCCTGGACGCCGGCGCTGGTGTTCGGCATCCCCGGCGATTCGGTGACCGCGATCGCGATCGGCATCCTCTACATGAAGGGCCTCACGCCGGGTCCCCTGGTCTTCACCCAGAAGCCCGAGCTGGTCTATGCGGTGTTCGTGGCGTTTCTGGTCGCCAATCTGGTGATGATCCCGATCGGGCTGTCGGCCATCAAGCTGTCCGGTTATGTGCTGCGGATTCCCGGCCGGGTGCTGATGCCGATCATCCTGGCGTTCTGCATCGTCGGATCGTTCGCCGTCAACAACACCGTCTTCGCGATCTGGGTGATGCTGGTGCTGGGCGTGCTGGCCTTCTTCATGGAGGAGAACGGCTTTCCGATCGCGCCGGCGATCCTGGGCATCGTGCTGGGCCGCATGGTGGAGGACAATTTCATGGTCTCGATCATGAAGACCCCGGGCGATCTGGCCGGTTTCGTAGCACGTCCGATCGCCGCATCGCTGGCGGTCTTGACCCTGGCGATCTGGGCCTATCTTGCGGTCCGGGCGGTCCGTGACGCGCTCCGTCCGCAAGGCAAGAACCCGGGATAATGCCGAGCGGCTGTCGTGGCACCGCCACGCGGCGGTTAACGTTGCCGAAGGACTGGCACCGATAGGGTTCGGAGAGCGACGACGCCGGCAATTCACCCAGGAGTGCGATCATGCTGGATGCCATCAGGCCCTACATTCTGGACCTCACGCTGCCGATCATTGTCGTTGTGACCGTCC
>JABDIP010000272.1 GCA_013003675.1 Inquilinus sp. | reverse complement strand
AGCAGGCCGGGGTGATCCAGAGCGAGCTGCACCACCTGCTGAAGGACGTCGAGCGGCTCGACGAGCGGGTCGAGCGGCTGCAGCGCCATTTCGGCCAGGCCAACGAGGATGTCCGGCAGATCCGCATCTCGACCGAGAAGCTGACCCGCCGCGGCGAGCGCATCGAGGAACTGCAATTCGCCAACGCCCCCGACCCGGCCAAGGCCGTCGAACCGCCGCGGCCGAAGGTGGTGGGGGAGTAGGCGGACCGTGTTCGGGGGCCGGGCTCGCCGTTGCCGTCGCGGTGAGCCTGAAGGTATTTGCCGCCTCATCGGCGCGGTGAGACAAGCCCTCTCCCCGAGGAGAGGGCTAGAAGATCGGGCCTACGATTGACAGCTGCGCGCCCTTGATATACATTTATTCCTAATTTCCGATCCCGCGCCCACATCTGGCGCTTGCCGCCGGTTCCGGCGGCGGCTCGGGGGTTTTCCACCAAATCACAGACTGAGCCACTGGTCGCGCCGCTTTCGGCGTGACCTGATCGGGCTCCCAACCATCGAGGTGACCATGGCGCGGTTGAGGAACCCGCGGCGGGAGGCGTTCGCGCGGCTGCTGGCGGCCGGGGTCGAGCCGGTGTCCGCCTATGTGACGGCCGGCTATAGCCAGCGCGGCGCGGCGAAATGGGCGAGGCGGCTGGCGGACTGCCCGGCGGTAGCGGCGCGGGTGACCGGGCTGAGGCGTGTGCTGGCCGGCGGCCCCGGCATTCCGGGCGAGACCGGCGAATGGGCGCATGGCGAGGGGGCGGTGGGCGGCACGGCGGATTGCGGCGGCGCGGCGGCCGGCCGGGGCTGGGTGATCGGCCTGCTGGTCGAGACGGCGGAGCGCGCCCTGCAGCCGGTGCCGGCGACCGACCGCAAGGGCGCGCCCACCGGCGCCGCCAGCTTTCAGGGCACGATCGCGCTGAAGGCGCTGGAGTTGCTGGGCCGCGAATTCGGCATGTTCGGCGGCCGCAACGGCCCGCCGGTGGAGGACATGGGCGCGGTGAGCGACGCCGAGCTGGAGCGGCGGGCGCGACGGCTGGCCGAGGCGCTGGGGATGGGCGGCGACGGCGAAGGGGACCGGGAGCCGACGGGGCAGGCGGTCGCCGAGGCGCCGTGAGGTCTGCCCGATGCAGCCGGTCCGCCCGCCACAGCCGGGCAATTCGAGAGTCGTCCGGGAAATGCCGGGCCGGGTCGGCGATTTGGGGTTATCGTCGGCGCAGGTGTTTCGGCGGCGGCCGCGGCGGGGCTTCCTCTCGCGCAGTCGCGATGGGGAAGGGAATACGATCATCTCGGTCACGCCGGCGTCACCGCTGATCCCGGGCTCAGGACCTCGACGGTCGGAAAGCGGCCCGGGCATCGCCTACATGGCCGCCGGCATGTTCCTGTTTTCGGCCGTGGATACCCAGGCCAAGTTCCTGACCGAGACGTTGCACCCGATCCAGATCGTCTGGACGCGGCAGTTGGGACTGCTGATCGGCGTGGTCGTCCTGCTGGCGCTGCGCGGCGTCGCGGTCCTGCGCACCCGGCATCCGGGCCTGCAGATCGTTCGCGGGGGGCTGGCGGCGAGTTCGGCGACCCTGTTCATCGTCGCGGTCAGCTTCGTGCCGCTGGCCGACGCGGTGGCGGTCAGCTTCGTCGCCCCCTTCATCGTCACCGTGTTCGGCGCCCTGGTCCTGCGGGAACCGGTCGGCCTGCGCCGTTGGGCCGCCGTCACCATCGGCTTTATCGGCACCCTGATCGTGATCCGGCCGGGGCTGGGCGTCATCCACCCGGCGGTCGCGCTGGTGCTGCTCGCGGCCACGCTGTTCGCTCTGCGCCAGATCCTGTCGCGGGTGTTGAGCGGCACCGACCGCACCGCGACGACGGTCGCCTATACGGCCCTGGTCGGCAGCCTGATGCTGACCGTGCCGCTGCCGTTCGTCTGGCGATGGCCGACCACGACCCTTGAAGTCGCCCTGCTGGCCGGCATCGCCGTCCTGGCCGCGCTTGCCGAGTTGCTGGTGATCAAGGCGCTGGAGGTGGCGCAGGCGGTGGTCGTTGCCCCGGTGCACTACACCCTTCTGATCTGGGGCACGATGTACGGATACCTGGTGTTCTCGCAGCTGCCCGATCTATGGACCTGGGCCGGCGCGCTGATCATCGTCGCCACCGGCTTGTACACCCTGCATAGGGAGCGGGTCGCGCGGCGGCCGGCGGGGGGATAGGGGACGTGAACTGCGCCCCTTTGGCCTATTGTCCGGGCTCCGGTCCGAAATGGATGCTCAGATAATCCAGGACCTTGTCACGAACGCCGTCTGCCGGCACCGGCATTTCATATTCACCAATCATTGTGAACATGACCATTTCCCAATCCTCGCGGGACAGTCTCTCTCCGACGAACTGGCCTGAGTAATGGCAACGGGTGCAAGTCTCTACAGTCTCGTCGCGACCTTCGCCCGCGACCAGAGCGCCGACCCGGCCGTCATTCTGGCCGAAGGCCGGGAATGGCAATAGGACCAGAAGTAGCGCCCAAAGGAGTGGAATTCGAACAACGCGAATGACCCAGGAATGCGGTTTGGACATCGGCGCGTCTAACCCGAAAATACGTGGACGGTATATGTATATCTCTCTGCACATTGGGGCAGGCCAAAGACATCGCGCCATGAACTACATATACTGTCCCCGTATATTCCGGGGCGAGGATCACCTCGGCCGCCTGCTCGTCTTCGCGCGCAATCGCCTCGGCGCCGGCCGCTCAACCGCTATCGGGACGGCCTCCCGCATGCAGCCGGCTTTCGATCGCCCGTTTCAGCGCCTCCGGCTCATCGGTTCCGAGCCGGATCAGTCTTCGATCCTTCGCCCTGATCTCGACGGCGGACAACCCGGAAACGTTGTACAGCCAGCCATGCGGGACCTTCCTGATGCCCCAGCCGTAGTACCATTTGTTCCTTGCTTGCCCGACCCCCTCGATGGTCTCGATGGGCATCTCCTTGTTCCAGAAGCCCGGACCGAAATGCCACCGCACGGATCGGTCGTCCACCGTCACCGTCATCGAATGAAACAGGACGCCCAATACCCCCAGGAAGACCAACACCGAAGAAACCAGGGGCGTTCCGCCTTTCGGCAGCGCGATGGCGGCGACTACCAACAGGCCCGCAAGAAAGAACGCGAGTATCGTCCAGCCCGGTTGCGTGTGTCGGTACATGGTCGCGTACTCCCGAAATCAGGCGCCGGCCGTTTCGACCGGCGAGCGTTAGATCAAGAGTCACGCTTCAGATCGAATCGGTCTGAAGCGTGACTCTTGATCACCTTCAACAAGCCAGAGGCTGATTCACGCATCACACCGTTCCGGTGAGATGCGATCAGGCTCTAGCTTTCCGTGGGTTGGACAGCGTCGCCGTCGCGGCGCACAATCGGCGGAAACGGGCGGAGCCGCCCGGTCGCAATCAGAGGGGGAGGTTTCGACGATGCATGTTTCGCGCCTGTTGCTGGCGGCCGCCGCCGTCGCGCTGATCGTGGGGCCGGCGGAG
>JABDIP010000262.1 GCA_013003675.1 Inquilinus sp. | reverse complement strand
CTTCGAAGAGTTCCGCGACCGGCTGGCGGCGATCGCCCAGGCAGCCGACGCGACGGCGCTGCAAGGGCGGCTGGGTCAGGCGGACTTCGCCGCCGCCCTGGCCGGACGCCTCGGCGTCGAGATCTAGCCAGGTGCCCGACTTCAACCTGGAGCCGCTGCCGCCGGCCGAGGCGGTCCAGTTCTTCCGTGACAAGGGCTTCCGCATCGGGTTCGACTGGCGCGACCTGTGGCAGGACGAACACGCCTACGCCTTCACCGTCGCCAAGGCGATGCAATACGATCTGCTCGCCGACATCCGCCGGTCGGTCGACGACGCGATCGCCGGCGGCCGAACGTTCGGCGAATTCGCAGAAGACCTGACGCCGACCCTGCAAAAGCGCGGCTGGTGGGGCGAGGCGATCGAGACCGACCCGCTGACCGGCGAGCGGCGCGTGGTGCAGCTGGGCAGCCCGCGCCGGCTGCGGACGATCTTCGACACCAATATCCGCATGGCGCACGCCGCTGGGCGCTGGGAGCGCATCGAGCGGCTGAAAGGCCGCCGGCCCTTCCTGCGCTATGTCCAGCTCGACCGGCCCTCGGCGCGGGAGGCGCATCGGCCGTGGAACGGCGTCGTGCTGCCGGTCGACCATCCGTTCTGGCGCACCCACTACCCGCCGAACGGCTGGTTCTGCGGCTGCCGCGTGCAGCAGCTCTCGCAACGGGATCTCGACCGGCGCGGCCTGACGGTGGGCGCCGACCCGCCGACACCGACCCGCGCCTGGCGCAACGCCCGCACCGGCCAGGTGCTGCAGGTGCCGGTCGGGGTCGACCCGGGCTTCGCCTACAATGTCGGCCGGGCGCGCATGCGCGCGCTGACACCGCCGCCGCTGGACCAGCCGCTGTCCGTGCCCGTCGCCGGCCCTGGCGCGCAAGGCGTGCCGATGCCGGAGCCGCGCTCGAAGCCGGCGGACCGGCTATTGCCGTCCGGTTTGTCCGATCCGGACTACGTCGACCGCTTCCTTGCCGAGTTCGGCGCCTCGCGTGGCCAGCCTGTCATCTTCACCGACCGGATCGGCGAGCCGCTGGTGATCGGGGAGGAGCTGTTCCGCGGCGGCCGCGGTGGCGCCTTCAAGGTCGCCAAGCGGGGCCGCGAGCGCTTCCTCCTGCTGCTGGCTGACACGGTCAAGGAACCGGACGAGATCTGGTGGCTGTGGGAGGAGTTCCCGAAGGGCCGCTGGACCTTGCTCCGACGCTACATCGCGCGGTGGCGCGTCGCCGGCCAAGAGCAGCCGGCCTTCGTGCTGTTCGACGTCGGGCCGGACGGGTGGACCGGCACAACCGCTTTCCGACCGGAGCGTGGGACGTACCTCGATAATCAGCGGGCTGGGTCGCTGGCCTATCGGCGAGTTAGTCGTCGGCCCTGACCAAGACTGCCGGCGGAACGACTTATTGGCTCGCACCTAAGGTGCCGCACGCTCCATCCGTTCGGTAAGTGCTCGAAACAGGGCTTCCGCGCAGTCGAGAATGTCTGACGGGATGTCTTCCGGTGCAGTCGTAGACCACGCTACGGCAACGCGCCTGGCGATTTCGGGCTTCCATCCACCTGGCAACTCGACCGCATGCCGGACCGCGGCAGCTTTGATCTGATCAACTAAACTGCCTTGTGATCGATCGTCTTGGTTGAGCGTGAATCTCCTGCCCAGCAATTCTGCCAGAATGGGTAGCAGGATGGCCTCACCAAAGATATCTTCAGTCTCACATTCCGCCTTGCCGAGCACCTCGCTCAGCATAAGAACCGCCCTCTCGTGTCCAGCATATAGCTCCTTTGTGAGGGCGTCCCGCCGAGCCCGGCCAGCGTCGTCACCATCAAGGAGAACGACCGGCCGGACCTCTTGTCCGAGAAAGAGCGAAGCGAGATGGCCGACAAGTTTCGTGCCACCGCATGGTGTGATGTATATGTCGTCTGGAAGGGCCGTGCGGCCAAGAGCGCGACAGTGCAGGTTCAGTGTGTGGAGATAGAGGTAATCGGAAAAACCCTCCACCAGCACGTTCTTCTTGTGACGGAATAGACCTCGCACCATTGCGTAGCCGGCCGCTGCCTGAAGCGGAAAGATCGTGTCCCGATCCTCCGGCCATGTGTCGATGCTAACTTGGGAGTGACCAGTGTCATCCTCCTTGACTGGTCGGACACGATGGATGTGCTCACCGTCAATCAGAAACGGAGAGTGGGTCGTGTAGATGAGGGGGTTGTCTTCAGAGAGGCGCTCAAAAAAAGACATGAGCTGTTGTTGAGCAGTGGGGTGCAAATGCAGTCCTGGCTCATCGAGCAGGAGGATAGCTTCTTTGTGCCCCTCCTGCGACTCGACTAGAAAAACTAAGTAGAACGAAAAAAACCACTGAAATCCCTTGCTCCGAGATTCTAGCTCGATGGGGACTCCGGGTCGCCTATCGTCGGATACCCAGATGCGGAAAAAGTCGCCATCCGCATCATAGCGAATATTGTGTCGCCGTTGTTCGTACCATTTGGTGAACTTCTTAGTGATTTCGCTCGACGCCGAGCTGAGCTTAATCGCGCGCAGTTCCTTGCTCGCCTGATCCGTAGCAATCATAGCGGGGGTGACTTGCTGCTGGCCGCGACGAGCCTCTTCCGTTTTTTCTTGGCCGAGCTCAGCGATCTCCTGTGCGGTCAGCCCAACATGCTTGAACATCGAATTGACAGTGCGCACGCGTGAATTCTGAGGATCTCGGGAGAGTTCTTCAAGAAGGTGCGGTAGATAGACCGCAGAATCGAGGATGCCGTAGTCCTCAAAGTAGATGAACACCGGTAGGGCGTCCTCGATTGCTTCGTCGACCCGATCGGTAAGGGGTCGCGTTTCGGCGCGAGTGATCAGCGGTTCGATTTTCGCGACCAATGTCTCTATGGCGTCGGCTGTTTCCGGGCGAGCCCTGCCGTTGGCTTCCTCACGAATCTGCCTAAGTATCTGCGCACCCTGCTCGTTCTTAAGGTCGGCTACGTCTTTAATCAGATCTTTCTTGGAGGCCGCCCAATTTGCGAGTTCCGTACGAAGCTGCTGAACGGCTTCTTCCTGTCCACCATCCTGCACCGGCAGGCGTCGGGAAGTGCGGGCGAAGACATCAAGTGCGGGGATCAACTCACTCGGCCGGACAGGCTCGTCGGAGATCGACGGTTTGTATGCGATAGTCAGTGTGCCATCGTAAAATTTGGTGCAAGTCGCAATGTTCGGTGGCGCGACCCCGCTGAGTAACTCCCTTAGCTCTTCGCGGAAATCGGGGGAGATTGCGAACTTGCACTCACAAACTGGGATACCGCCTCCATCGCCTCGGAAGTCGGAGGTGAATCGATCACGCGGGAATTCACGCTGTGGGATATATGGTTCCCCTGTCGCCGGATTGAATTTATGCAGTGCCTTGAGGAGCGCAGTCTTTCCAGACTCATTGCGACCAACAAAGGCTGTAACCTTTTCCAAGGGAATCCAGCCGCTGTCGTCGATGTTCCGATAGTTCAGCACTCTGAACTCGGTCAGTGTGAGCTTCATGTTCGCCTGCCGATGCCATTTGCTCGTGCCATTTACCACAAC
>JABDIP010000256.1 GCA_013003675.1 Inquilinus sp. | reverse complement strand
TCACCCGTGCGCCACTCGCCCCGAAGGGCTCGTTCGACTTGCATGTGTTAGGCCTGCCGCCAGCGTTCGTTCTGAGCCAGGATCAAACTCTCAAGTTAGACTGAACCGTTCCCACCAAGACACCCGGCGCACGGGCCGAAACCCATACCCCGAACACCAAAGCGGAACCGGCCTCGCGGACCGTCATCAAACGTTCTCACCTCTAACCATCCAACACCGAACCAGCCCCCGTCAGCCCAAGCCGAAACCCAGACCAACGAAAACCAACCCGGCACCGGATCGAGTCTCCTTTACAGAAAACCAAAGATGCACGTCCAACGACAATCCTCATCGCGTGACACAACACACAACGACAACCGCCGCCCGCGCATCCCTTCTCTAACAATCCACCATGTTCAATAAACGCCGGCCCCAGGAAGGGCGGAATCGCGTCCACGATTTCAAGAGCCGAACCGCCTCGCCGAGCCACCTCGCGAGAGGCGGACCGCATCGAAACGGAAAGCACAGTTTACCGGCGTGGTCGGCGACTGGCAACGAGTTTGTTACCAGCCGGTTAAGGCGGCGACATCGCTGCCGCTCCCGACCGGCCAACGTCACCGGCGAGCAGGTATATAGAGGTCACCTTGCGGGTTGTCCAGCCCTTCGCCCCGCATTCCCGCCGATCGTCCAGGCCGCCTCTCCTCTCAGAGCAGGCCGAGTTCGCGCAGTTCGCGAGCGAGATGCGGCGGCAGGGTGTCATCGTCGGCCCGCTGTCCGACATGCCCGGCGTCGAGGTCGCCCGGCGCCTCGGCGGGTGCCAGATAGCGCCAGCCCTGGATCGGCCGCCGCGGCACCGGAACGGTCTCGACCAGATCGGGGTCAAGATGCATCTCGCAATAGACCCGTCCCTCGTCATCCACGGCGTCCGCAAGTCCGAACACCCGCTGGCGCACCTGAATGCGCCCCTTGACGATCCAGAAGATCGAACCGCCGTCGACCAGTTCGGTCTCCCGCCGCGGCTTGTTGCGGGTATAGCCGCGCACGATCTCGCGGCCGTCCCACCGGGCCCGGCGGGTTTGCTGCACACGCCGCAAATGCTCGATATCGGCGATGCCGACGGCGGTTTTCAACAAATGGACGGTCATCGATTCTTCCAGATCGGGCGACGTGCGACGCCGCCGCAAAGGCTCCCGCCGCAAGAGACTAGCGCCTCGGCGGCGGGCTTCAACCGTCCCTGGCCAGCAATGCCAGCGCCGCCCGTGAGGCCGGCGGCCGGCCGAGCGCCTCGCAGATGAAGCGGCTGGCCTCGAGCAGGCGGTCCATCGCGACGCCGGTCTCGATGCCGAGTCCATCGAGCATGTAAAGCACGTCCTCGGTCGCCACGTTGCCGCTGGCGCCGGGCGCATAGGGGCAGCCGCCGAGCCCGGAAACGGCGCAATCGATGACCGCGATCCCCGCCTCGAGCGCGGCGTAGAGGTTGGCCAATGCCTGCCCGAACGTGTCGTGGAAGTGGACCGCCAGCCGCTCGAGCGGCACCTCCCGCGCCACCCGCTCGATCATCGACCGCGCCTTGCCCGGTGTGCCGGCGCCGATGGTGTCGCCGAGCGAGATCTCGCCGCAGCCGATCGCCATCAGCCCGCTGGCGACCCGCGCCACCGCGGCCGGCTTGACCACCCCCTCATAGGGGCAACCCAGCACGCAGGAGACATAGCCGCGCACACGGATGCCGCGGGCCACGGCCGCCTCGGCGACCGGCGCGAAGCGCTCCAGGCTCTCATCGATCGAGCAGTTGATGTTGCGGCGGCTGAAACTCTCCGATGCGGCACCGAACACCGCGATCTCATCCAGGCCCGGTTGTCCGACACCCGCGGCGAGTGCTGCTTCGAATCCCTTCATATTGGGCACCAGGACCGGGTAGCGGACGCCCTGGATTCGGTCGATTCCGGCCAGCACCGCCGCCGTGTCGGCCATCTGCGGCACCCTTTTCGGCGAGACGAACGCGCCGGCCTCGACGACCGGCAACCCGGCCGCCGCCAGGCGATCGATCAGCCCGATCCGCACGGAAACCGGGACCGGCGTCGGCTCGTTCTGCAGGCCGTCGCGCGGGCCGACCTCGACCAATGTCACCCTGCTCGGCAGGCCCATTTCGTGTTCCTCGGCTAGGCACGGAGACCCTAGCCGAGCCGGTCACGGAGAACCAGGGGCGGCGCTGACCGGGGCATTATCCACTCACGTGGAATCGGCACCGGCCCTCTCCTCCGGCCGGCCACCATGAGGATACTGTTGTCAGGCGGACGGGCGGGAGAGCGCGCCGGAGCCGCAAGGACGTAAGGTGCTCTAGAAACCGATGCGCATTCCCAGCATCAGCGCGTGGGTCTGGTAGTCGATATCGAAGCGGCGGCCGGCGATGGTGCCGTCGGGATAGGCGGGATTGAAATTCAGCCGCACCGGCGATGCCGAGACGTATCGGTAGTCGAGGGTGGCGGTCAGATTCGACGTCAGCTCGATCCCGGCGCCGAGGATCAACTGGCCGATGAGGGCGACCTCGTCGCCCGCGAACAACAGTCCGTTGCTGTCGGTCACATCGTCGAACGACAGGAGGGTGAAGCCGACGCCCGCGCCGGCATAGGGCGTGACCGGACCGCCGAGGTCCAAATCGCCATAGACGTTACCGATGATCGCGAGCGAATCGACAGTCCCGGATGCCGGCAGGGTGCCGGTCGGCGAGAAGAAGGTGACGGAGTCGATGTCGTTCTCGCGATAGGTGACCTCCAACTCGGTGCGAATATCGTCCAGCGCGAAGCCGATGGCACCGCCAAACGCGGTTCCGTCGGCGTAGTCCAGCGCGGCCCGGTCGGTGCCGGACAGCAGGGCGTCGTCCACGAGGTCGGAATCTGCCGCATAGTTGAGGCCGACATGGCCGCCGAGATAGAAGTCCGATTGCGCCTTCGCCGGTGACGCGAAGGCGAAGGCCGCGCCGAGGCCGAATGCCAGATACCGCAGCATGCCGCTTCCTCCATGGACAAGCGGCCGACACACTGGCGGACCTCTGGTTACCAACGAGTGTAGAGTTGCAGACGGACCGACCTGTGCCCGAAAACGTCCTAGGACGCGTCGAAGCCGATCAGTTCAACCCCTTCCTCGACCTGATCGCCAACCGCGTAGGGCACCCCGGTGACGGTGCCCGCCGCCGGGGCGGCGACCGTGTGTTCCATCTTCATCGCCTCCAGGACCAGTAGCGGCTGTCCTTTGTCGACCGAGGTGCCGGCATCGACAAGCACGGCGACGATCCGTCCCGGCATCGGCGCGGACAGCCGGGCTGTTGGCGCCTCGTCCTCCGCCGCGGCCACCGGATCGACGAGCATGAGGTGGTGCGTGCCCCCGGCCACCCCCGGCTGGCGCGCGATCACGGAGACCGCGAGCCCGTGCCGGACGAACCCGGCGCTGCACCGCATCCCATCGAGATCAACCGACAGATGGCCGTCGGCGGAGAGTTCGCCGACCGCCGATGCGGACCATCCGTCCGCCTCCAGGCCAAGCCGGCCGCCGCGCCCGTAGCGAACGACGATCTCGCGCTCGATCTCGCCGTCGCGGAAGGCAATGACTTCTCGCGCCTCGCCGTTCAATCGCCACCCTTGCGCGGTCAGCCACGGCGACCAACGGTCCGAAGTGCCGTCCGCCTCGACGCCGGCTTCGCGGCGGCGGTCGAGTACGACGCCCAGCGTCGCCAATACGAGGATCCGGTCCGGCACCGGCGCCGGCTCGCCGATCAGGTCGGCCTCGTGACGCTCGATGAACCGGGTGTCGAGTTCGGCGGCGGCAAAGGCCGGGTGGCCGGCCGTCGCGCGCAGGAACTCGACATTGCTGGACAATCCGAGGATCTCGGTGGCGTCGAGCGCGGCGGCAAGCCGGCGCACCGCGGCGGCACGGTCTTCGTCCCAGACGATCAGCTTGGCGATCATCGGGTCGTAATGGACGCCGACCGCGTCGCCCTCGCGCACGCCGGTGTCGACCCGCACATGCGCGTCCCCCGTCGGCAGCCGCAGACGACGCAGGGTGCCGGTCGCCGGCAGGAAACCGGCGACCGGGTCTTCGGCATAGAGCCGCGCCTCGATCGCATGACCGTCGATCGCCAAATCGTCCTGGGCGAAGGGCAGCGCCTCGCCGGCCGCCACTCGAAGCTGCCATTCGACCAGATCGAGCCCGGTGATCATCTCAGTCACCGCATGTTCGACCTGCAAACGCGTGTTCATCTCCATGAAAAAGAAGGCTTGGCCGCCGCCGTCCTCGTCGAGCAGGAACTCGACGGTGCCGGCGCCGACATAGCCGATCGCCCGGGCCGCGGCGACCGCCGCCTCGCCCATGGCATGGCGCGTGGCGCCGGCGAGGCCGGGGGCCGGCGCCTCCTCCAGCACCTTCTGGTGGCGCCGCTGGATCGAGCAGTCGCGCTCGAACAGGTGTACACAGTTCCCCTGCCCGTCGGCGAAGACCTGAATCTCCACATGCCGCGGCCGCGCCAGGTATTTCTCCAGCAGCACGCGGTCATCGCCGAAGGCGGCCTTGGCCTCCCGCCGCGCCGCCTGCAGCGCCGCCGCGAAGCCCTTGCCGTTCTCGACCACCCGCATGCCCTTGCCGCCGCCGCCGGCCGACGCCTTGATCAGCAGCGGATAGCCGATCTGCTCGGCGGCCAGAGTCAACACTTCCAGGTTCTGGTCGGCCTCGTGATAGCCCGGCACCAGCGGCACCTTGGCCTTGTGCATCAATGCCTTGGCCTCGCTCTTCGAGCCCATGGCGCGGATCGCCGCCGGCGGCGGGCCGATGAAAACCAGCCCGGCCTTGGCGCAGGCCTCGGCAAAGTCGGCGTTCTCGGCGAGGAAGCCATAGCCCGGGTGTACCGCCTCGGCGCCGGCGGACCGGGCGGCCTCGATCACCCGCTCGCCCCGCAGATAGCTGTCGGCGGCCGGCGCCGGGCCGATCGGATAGGCCTCGTCGGCCGTCGCCACGTGCAGGGCGCCGGCATCCGCCTCCGAATAGACCGCGACCGGGCGGATGCCCAGACGCCGGGCGGTCCGCATCACCCGGCAGGCGATCTCGCCGCGATTGGCGATGAGGATCTTGCGGAACATCAGCCGGGCCTCCAGCCCGGTTTGCGCTTCTCCAGGAAGGCGGCGACCCCTTCACGACCCTCGGCACCGGCGCGCAAAGCGGCGATGCGCCGGGCCATCTCGTCGCGCAGCCCAGCCGGCGGCCGATCGGTGACATCGGCGACCAACGCCTTCGCCGCCGCCTGGGCACCGGGCGCTCCCTTCAGAAGAGCGGTGGCGACCGCGTCGGCGGCGGCGTCGAGTGTCGCGGCCGGTGCCGTCTCGTGGACCAGGCCGAGACGCCTCGCCCTTTCGGCGTCGAACACCTCGGCGGTCTGGAAATACCGGCGCGCCGCCCGGGCGCCGGTGGCGCCGCCGACATAGGGGCCGATCACCGCCGGGATCAGGCCCAGCCGGACCTCGGACAGGCAGAACCGCGCGCCCTCGTCGGCAATGGCGATGTCGCAGCAGGCGACCAGGCCGACGCCGCCGCCATACGCGGCGCCATGCACCAGCGCGACGGTCGGTTTGGGCAGGGTATCGAGCAGGTGCATCAGCTCGGCCAGGCCCCGGGCGTCGGCGAGGTTTTCCGCTTCACCGAACCCGGCCATGCGTTTCATCCAGCCGAGATCGGCGCCGGCGCAAAAACTCTTACCGGCACCGCGCAGCACGACGCAGCGGGCGGCCGGATCGGCGGCCAGCCGGCCCAGCACCGCGATCAGCTCGGCGATCATGCCCTCGTCGAAGGCATTGTGGACCGCCGGCCGGTTCAAGGTCACCGTGGCGACGGCGCCGTCGAGGTCGACGAGGACGGGGCTTTCGGCCATCGGCTACATCCGGAACACGCCGAAGCGCGTTTCCTCGACCGGCGCGTTGAGCGCGGCGGAAAGCGAGAGGCCAAGCACCGTCCGTGCATCGGCCGGATCGACGATGCCGTCATCCCACAATCGGGCGCTGGCGTAGTAGGGATGTCCCTGGTGCTCGTATTGTTCGAGGATCGGCTTCTTGAAGGCCGCCTCCTCCTTCTCGGGCCACTTCTTGCCGGCCGCCTCGATCCCGCCGCGCCGCACCTCGGCGAGCACCGTCGCCGCCTGCTCGCCGCCCATCACCGAGATGCGGGCATTCGGCCACATCCACAGGAACCGCGGCGAATAGGCGCGGCCGCACATGCCGTAATTGCCGGCGCCGAAGCTACCGCCGAGGATCATCGTGATCTTCGGCACCCTGGCGCAAGCGACCGCCGTCACCATCTTGGCGCCGTCCTTGGCGATGCCGCCGGATTCGTACTTCCGGCCGACCATGAAGCCGGTGATGTTCTGCAGGAAGACGAGCGGGATTCGCCGCTGGCTGCACAGCTCGACGAAATGCGCCCCCTTCAGCGCGCTCTCGGAGAACAGAATGCCGTTATTCCCGACGATGCCGACCGGATGCCCGTGGATATGGGCGAAGCCGGTGACCAGGGTGGTGCCGTAGAGCTGCTTGAACTCGTCGAATTCCGAGCCATCGACCAGCCGTGCGATCACCTCGCGCACGTCGTACGGCTTGCGCAGGTCGGTCGGCACGATGCCGTAGAGATCTTCCGGCGGATAGAGCGGCTCCGCCGAAGGGCGCAACAGGATATCGGGCTGTTTGGCGCGGTTCAGATGGCCGACGATGCGCCGGGCGATGGCCAGGGCGTGGGCATCGTCGCGGGCCAGGTGGTCGGTGACGCCGGAGGTGATGGAATGAACGTCGGCGCCGCCGAGTTCCTCCGCCGTCACGACCTCTCCGGTTGCCGCCTTCACCAGTGGCGGGCCGCCAAGGAAAATCGTGCCCTGCTCGCGGACGATGATGCTCTCGTCGGCCATGGCGGGGACGTAAGCGCCGCCGGCGGTGCACGAGCCCATGACGACGGCGATCTGCGGCACGCCGGCCGCCGCCAGCGTTGCCTGATTGTAGAAGATGCGGCCGAAATGGTCGCGGTCGGGAAACACCTCGTCCTGCCGCGGCAGAAAGGCGCCGCCGGAATCCACCAGATAGACGCAGGGCAGGTTGTTCTCCCGGGCGATCTCCTGCGCCCGCAAATGTTTCTTCACGGTCAACGGATAGTAGGTGCCGCCCTTCACCGTGGCGTCATTGGCGACAATCATGCATTCCAGCCCGGCGATCCGGCCGATGCCGGCGATCAACCCGGCAGCCGGCACCGGGTCTTCGTAGACCTCGTGCGCGGCGAGCTGCGACAGTTCGAGGAAGGGCGAGCCGGGATCGAGTAGCCGCCGCACGCGCTCGCGCGGCGGCAGCTTGCCGCGCGCCACATGGCGGTCCCGCGCCTTGGCGCCGCCGCCCTCCTTGATCGCCGCCACGGTCGCGCGCAGATCGTCGACCACGGCGCGCATCGCCTTGGCGTTCTCCTGGAACGTCTCGGACCGGGTGTCGATTGCGCTCTTCAGGATGGTCATCGGTTCGGCCGCGTGATGCGCCGCTAACTTGCCGAGCGCCAAGCGGCCCGGCAAGCGGCAATCGCGATGCGGCGGCACAGGGCCGGAAACGCCGGCGGAACGGTGGCTCCGCCCGCCGTTGTATCGAGGCAATTCCGTCCTTTCCGCCGACGGGCAAGCCCGGCAGGATGGTCGCCATGACCGATACCGATGCCCTCGCCGAAATCGCACTGCCCTCCCTGGATCGACTGGAGGCGGCCGCCGATCTGATCTATCGCGTGCTGGCGCCGACCCCGCAATTCCAATGGCCGCTGCTCAGCCGACGCGCCGGCACCGATATCTGGGTCAAGCACGAGAACCATCACCCGGTCGGTGCCTTCAAGGTGCGCGGCGGACTGGTCTACATGGAGCGGCTGAAGCGCGCGCGGCCGGACATCAAGGGCGTCGTCGCCGCGACCCGCGGCAACCACGGCCAGTCGGTCGCTTTCGCCGCCGCCCGCCATGGCCTGACCGCGACCATCGTCGTGCCGCATGGCAACAGCCGCGAGAAGAACGCGGCGATGCAGGCCCTCGGCGGCGAACTGATCGTCCATGGCGCGGATTTCCAGGAGTCGCTTGAATTCGCCGACAGCCTCGCCGGGGAGCGCGGCCTGTTCGCCATGCCGTCTTTCGACATGGCGCTGGTCGAGGGTGTCGCCACCTATGGCCTGGAGCTTCTCCGCGCCGTGCCGGACCTCGACACGATCTATGTGCCGATCGGCCTCGGCTCTGGCATCAGCGGCACCATCGCCGCGCGCGAGGCGCTGGGGCTGAAGACGAAGATCGTCGGCGTCGTCTCCACCGATGCGCCGGCCTACGCGCTTTCCTTCGCGGCGCACCGGCCGGTCTCGCACCCTGTCACCACGGCGATCGCCGACGGCATGGCCTGCCGGACGCCGGTCGCCGCAGCATTGGAGATCATCTGGCGCCATGTCGATCGGGTGGTACGGGTGAGCGACGCGGAGATCGAGGCCGCCATGCGCGCCTATTTCACCGACACCCATAACGTCGCCGAGGGCGCCGGCGCTGCCGGGCTGGCCGCGTTGCTGCAGGAGAAGGACCGCATGGTCGGCCGCAAGGTCGGCCTCGTGCTATCCGGCGGCAACGTCGACCGCGAGGTCTACGCCCGGGTTCTCGCCGCCGGCTGAGCCAAGCGGAGCGCGTGATCGCGCGGCACGAACCCTGGTGCAATTCTGGAATTCTCCTGACCATCGCGGCGCCCGTCTTGCTCCGGCGGCGCCACGCGGTTGCCGGATTCCGCCGGCATGATGCCCCCCTCGGCTCAAAGCCAGGAACGGCAGGGGAGGCGCCAGGCATGGCGGAGAAGCTGATCGAGCGTATGGCGACCGCGACCGGCGGCGATCCCCGGCGGATCGCGGCCCTGATCGAAACCGCGCCGGAGCGGTACCGGGGCTACACCGTGCCGAAAAAGGAGCCGGGCAAGACCCGGCTGATCGCCGAGCCACCGGCCGACCTGAAGCGCCTGCAGCGCTGGTTCGCCGCGCAATATCTGGCGCGGCTGCCGGTCCATCGCGCGGCG
>JABDIP010000251.1 GCA_013003675.1 Inquilinus sp. | reverse complement strand
CCCTATGCGGCGCAGCCGTACACGGAAGTCGAAGGCGACGACCAGTTCTGGCGGGCGCTGTTCCTGGTCGGCTATGGGCCGGTCGCCATCGAGGAGCTGAAGATCGGCGAGACGCCGATCGGGGACTTCCAGGACGTCGAGGTCGAGATCCGCGAGGGCTATCCGACCGACCCGCCGCGCGCGCTGTTCACCGACGACGTGTTCGAGGAAGGGCTGTCGATCGCGCTGACCGAGGCCGGCGGGTGGCAGCAGCGCACGACCGCCCAGGACGCCGAGGAGATCTCGGTCGACATCACCTTCCCCGGCGGCCTGGCCTTCATCGCCGCCGACGGCACCCGCCAGGACCGGAGCGTCGCCGTCGAGGTCGAATACGCGCCGGACGGCACCGAGGACTGGTCGGTCGGCGTCGGCGGCCGCCTGTTCGCGGCGCGCCAGGCCGGGCCGATGACCGCGCCCTCGGTCCATCGCGACGAGGACGGCAACGACAACCGGCATCGCACCGACCGGGTGGTGATGGACAAGCTGTCCGGCGCGTTGACGGTGCTGGCGGGCGTGACCAGCCGCAAACTCGCCAACGCCCGGCCGCCGCCGGTGCCGGCCTGGGCGGTGCCGATCGCCCAGGTCAAGCGAACCTCCGGCCAGGCGACGATCGCCGCCGGCGCCATCGTCGACGAGCGACCGGCCGGGGCGTCGTTCACCGATCCGGGCGATTTCGCGCCGGGACCGACGGCGCCGGCGAGCGCGTCGATCGAGGTGGGCGCCGGCACGCTGATCGCGCCCGGGCTGTCCACCTCCGCTAGGCAGACCACGACGGTGCGCCAGAGCCTGCGATTCCCGGTGCCGGCGCTGGGCGCCTACAAGGTGCGCCTGCGCCGCACGACGCCGGACTCGACGGACGGCCAGGTGGTCGACCGGGTGTTCTGGACGGCGCTGCGGGCGATCGAGCACACCGATCCGGTGCAGCTGTCCGGCGTCGCCACGGTGGCGCTGCGCATCCGGGCGACCGAGCAGCTGTCGGGCGTGATCCAGACCTTCAACTGCCTCGGCACCTCGGTGGTGCCGGACTGGACCGGCGCCGAGTGGGTCGAGCAGGCGACCGGCAACCCGGCCAGCCTGTATCGCCACCTGTTCCAGGGGCCGGCGATGAAGCGGCCGCGCGGCGACGCGCAGATGGATTTGGCCGGCATCGAGGCGTGGGCCGATTGGTGCCGGCAGAACGGCCGGGCGTTCAACGCCTATGTCGACTTCCGCACCACCCTGCGCGAGCTGGCGCACGACGTGGCGGCCGCCGGCCGGGCATCGCGCGGCATGGTCGACGGCAAATGGTCGGCGGTGCGCGACCGGCCGCAGACGGTGCCGGTGCAGGTGTTCACGCCGCGCAACAGCTGGGGCTTTCGCGCCAGCAAGGTGTTCGCCGATCCGCCGCACGGGATCAGCGTGCCGTTCCTGAACGAGGCGATCGGCTTCAAGCGCGACGAGCGGATCATCTATGCCGACGGTTTCGACGCGCTGACCGCCACCCGGCTGGAGACGCTGGAGATGTTCGGCTTCACCGATCCGGACCTGGTCTGGCGGGACGGCCGCTTTCACCAGGCGGTCGCCAAGCTGCGGCCGGAGACCTATGAGCTGAACGTCGATTTCGAGCACATCGTGGCCACCCGCGGCGACCTGGTCGCGGTGGCGCACGACGCCATGCTGGTCGGGCTGGGCCAGGGCCGCGTCAAGGCGGTGCAGGTCGATGGCGGCGGGGCGGCGACCGGGGTGACGCTGGACGAGCGGGTCACCATGGAGGTGGGCAAGACCTATGCCCTGATCGTGCGGCCGCCGGCGGGCGACCCGGTGACGCGGGCGGTGACCACCGCGCCGGGCGAAACCGACACGCTGGTCTTCGCCGTCACCGTTCCGGCCGGCACGATCGCCGCCGGCGATTTGGCCGCCTTCGGCGAGACCGACCGGGTGACCGCCGAGATGATCGTGCGCGAGATCCGCCCGGGCGAGGAGCTGACCGCGAAGCTGGTCCTGGTCGACGCGGCGCCGGCGGTTCATGACGCGGACCAGGGCGCGATTCCGCCGTTCGACAGCAAGGTGACAGTGCCGGCCGGCGTGGCGGCGCCGGGCATCGAGAGCATCGCCTCGGATGGCGCGGTGCTGTTCCGCGAGGGCGACGGCAGCCTGTCGAGCCGCATCTATGTGCGGCTGCTGCGGCTGTCCGGCGGGCGGTTCGACCTGGCGGATGTTGAAGGGCGGTATCGCATCGCCGGCACGCCGGCGCCCTGGATACTGCTGCCGCGGGTGCCGGCCGAGACGCGCGAGGTCTCGATCCGTCCGGTGGCCGACGGCGAGACCTACGAGCTGCAACTGCGCTATGTGACGGCCGCCGGCCGGCCGGGCGACTGGGGCGATTTGGTGGTCCATACCGTCCTGGGCAAGACGGCGGACCCGAACACCGTGACCGGGTTCAATGCCCAGCAGAATGGCAACGTGGTCACCTTCAGCTGGGATCAGGTTCCCGATCTCGACTTGGCCGGCTATGAGATCGATTTCGGGCCGCCCGGTGTGGACATCGCGGACGCCGAGCCGCTGACCGAGGTGACCCGGGGCACTCGGATCACGACGGCGGCGGTGCCGCCTGGTGAGTGGGATTTCTTCATCCGTGCGGTCGACACCTCGGGCAACCGCTCGACGGTACCGGCGGTCGTGAGCCTGACCGTCGTCAACGCCCTCGACATCATCCGCCAGGCCGCGCAGAAGCCGAAGGGCTGGCCCGGCTCGCGGACCGGCTTCGTGTACAACCCGCTGACCGGGAACTTGAACCCGGACTCGACCGTATTGGCCTCGGCCGACGCAGCGCAGGACGTGTTCGACGGCTACGTCTGGCAGCCGGTCGCGCTTGCGCTGTACGAGGCGCCGGAGATCGACATCGACTTCGACGACCGCGCCCGGGCCTGGGGCGACATCCAGTCCAACCTGGGGCCCGGCGAGACCGGCCTGGCGGCGCCGAAGCTGGAGATCGACTACCGCCCGGACGCCGACGCCTATGACGGCTTCGAGCCGTGGACGATCGGCGAGGCCGAGGGCCGGTTCTTCAAATTCCGCTTCGCCCTCGACACCGCCAAGGGCCTGGCCCGGGTGACCGGCTTCAAGCCAACCGTCGACCAGGTGGAAGAGGTGACCGTGCGCACCGTGCCGGTTGCCGCCGCCGGCAGCGCGATCGTCTTCCCGACGCGCTTCCACATCGTGCCGCAGGTCGAGGTCTCGGCCGAGGCCGGCGCCGGCGGTGTGCCGCGCTATGCGACCTGGGAGGCGGTGACCGCGACCGGCTTCACCGCGCGGATCTTCGACCAGGCCGGCGCGGCGGTCGCCGGCACTCTGACCTATCGAGCCACGGGAGTGTGAGCATGGCTGTCGGCACCTGGCAGGACCCGGACCACGAGACGCAGACCGGGACGACGCTGAAGACGAACTACGATAACGCGCATGCGGTGGCGAAGCGGATCGTCGACGGCTTCGCGCCGCACGAGGCGGCGCCGGCGGATTTGACCGTCGTGGTCGATGCCGGGGCGATCTGGGACGGCACCACGCTGACCGAGCTGGCGCCGCAGACGACGCCGGCGATCGCCCTGCCGGCGACGGATGAGCGCATCAGCCGTGTCGTCCGCGACCGGGCGACCGGCGCGATCAGTGTCGTCGATGGCGCCGATGCGCCGGCGCCGGTGCCGCCGGCGATCCTGGCCGGCCAGGAGCCGGTCGCCCGGATCGGCCCGCTGACGCCGGCGACGCCGGCGATCACCAACGCGCTTATCGCCGACGAACGCGCCGGGCTGACGCCGCAGCCGGTGCCCGACCCGGCCGCCGGCCCGGCCTTTGGCCTGCTGCGGCGGAATGCGGCGGGCGCCTATGAGATCATGACGCCCGGCTCGGCCTCGACGCTGAAGAACGTGATCGAGAACCCCTCCTTCTTCCTCGCCTGGATGCAGCCGAGCACCAATCCGGGCCAGGTCTTCGACGGCGACTACCTCTTCAACAGGTGGATGGTGCTGAACTCGGACGCCGGCGACATCTGGTGCACCAAATCCGGCAACTTCTACGACAGCTATGGCCAGTTCGAGCGGGGGGCTGCAGGCGGCCGCTTCGGCATCGCGCAATACGTCAACGTCTTCTACGGCCGCCGGCTGTTCGGCGCCGGCTCGCTGTCGCTGTCTTTCGAGGCGCGGTCGAACGCCGGCGTCGCCAATCTGCGGGTGTATCTGGTCGACAAGGGATTCGGCGTGCCCGACCTGGAGAACATCGTCTCGTCATGGAACGCCGCCGGTGCCGACCCCACCTTCGGCTCTGGCTGGTCGGTCCAATGGAGTTCCGGGAACATCCCAGTCACCTGGCTGACGACGCGGTTCGTCTTCGAGAACATCCGGTATTTCTCCGGCGACTTCGCGCTGCTGATCATCACCGACGACGACGCCGTGGCGCTCGACGGCGGCTTCGATATCCGCAACGTGATGATCGAGCCGGGGTCGCGGGCGACCGACTGGAACCCCCGCGATTTGCACGAGGAGCAGCGCCGCTGCCTGCGCTACGCGGTGCGCATTCCGGGCCCGGCGCTGATCGGCCATGTGGCGACGAGCACCTCGGTGCGGGTGAGCGCCATCCTGCCGATCGAGCTGGCCGACTTCACCACGGTGACCCTGCTGAACGGCGCCATGCGCTACCAGAACACGAGCGTCTCGCCTTCGTCGCCGACGATCAGCCCGACCCAGACGCAGATCCAGAGTCTGGGCCTGACGGCGCTCAGCTTCGTCATCACCGGCTATGCCGGACTGGCGGTCGGCCAAGGCGTGGAAGGCTCGCAGGCGACCGGCGCCATCCTGCTGACCACCGATCTGGGGTAGCGACATGAAGACCACCGACATCGCCGACATCCGGTACATGGACCCGGAGCACACGACCGTCTGCCTGCGCGGCACGCTGCGCGGCGAGGAGATCGCCATCTCGTTCCCGGCGCGGCCATGCCGGCATTGGCGGCTGGTCGAGAGATGGATCGAGGAGGGCGGCGGCGAGATCCAGCCCTACGCGGCGCCGGCCAAGCCGGGGCCGGACGACCACGTCGAGGACAGCCCGCTGCATACCGACCGCGTGCTGCGCGCCTTCGCCGAGGTGGTCGCCGAGCAGCTGGGCATGACGCCGGTGGAGCTGCGGGAGGCGGTGAAGGCGAAGCTGAGGCGGACCTGA
>JABDIP010000245.1 GCA_013003675.1 Inquilinus sp. | reverse complement strand
CCTTGCCTCGCGCGCCTCGGCCAGCTTGCCTTCCGTAGCCTTCAACTCGCGATCCGCCTCGGCGAGTTCATTCTCCGCCCGCGCCAGCGATTCCGCCGCCGCGCCGCGCTTCGCCTCGGCCTCCGCGATCGACGACAGCAGCGCCTCTCGCTCGGTGGCGATCGCCGCCGGCCGGCCTTCGAGTTGGCGGACGGCCTCGCGGACCTCCTCGGCCCGGCTGTCCAACTCGGCGATGCGCCGGTGGGTGCCGGCGGCGCGGTCCTGCCAGGATCGTTCCTCGCCGGCAATCGCCTCCAGCCGCCGGGCGCGACCCTCCGCCTCGCGCAGCAGGGCGTCGAGCGCATTGCGCCGTTCCTCCTGGACCGCGCGCGCCTCGGCGAGGGCGACCCGCCTGGCCTGCGCTTGCTCGCGTCGGATGGAAATGTCGGGCATGTCGGCCTGCGCCCGGCTGACGGTTTCCAGATCGGCTGCCGCCTGTTCGCGGTCGACGGCGATCTGCGCCAGTGCGTCGGCGAGTCCGGAGAGACGCGAATCGCGTGCCGCCGCCTCGCGGCCGAGGCGGGCGAGTTGGTCGCGGGCGCGGCCCAGCTCCGCGAAGGCCTCGTCGACCGCCCTGCGAGCCTCCTTTTCGTAATTCCGCGCGGCCTCGGTCGCCTCGCGTGCCGCCGCCGCCTCGTCATCGGCCGCCTGCGACGTTGCGGCGGCAGCGGGGATTTCTGCCTCCAGCGCCGCCAGCCGGTTGCGCTGGGTCAGCCGGGCCGCCGCCGCGGTCGGCGCCTCGGCCGCAGCCGTATAGCCGTCCCAACGCCAGCGCGCGCCATCCCGGGTCACGAGTTGCTGGCCGGCGCCAAGCTGCGTCGAAAGCCGCCGGCCGGTCGCCTCGTCGGGCACCAGCCCGGTCTGCGACAATCGCCGCGCCAGGGCCGCCGGGGCCTCGACATGCGCCGCCAGGCTGGCGACCCCGTCGGGCAATTGCGGCGCCGGCGAAAAGGGTGGCAGGGCGCGCCAGTGAACCGGTGCCGCTTCGTCCAGCGAGGCGGCGACGTCCTCTCCCAGCGCGGCGGCGAAGGCCATCTCGTAGCCGCTCTCGACGGTCAGCGAATCGATCAGCGGCGGGAACAGATCGAGTTCGCCGCTGTCGAGAACCGCCGTGAGCGCTTCGGCCTCGGCGGTCAGCTTGCCCAGCGTGCCCCGCGCCGCCTGCGCCCGGTCGGTCGCCACGGTATGCGCCGCCTCGGCCTCCTGGCGCTTGGCCTCGGCCGCCTCGGCGTTGCTCCGAAGGCTGCCCAGGAGAGCCTCCGCCTCGATCAGCCGGCCATCGGCCTTGGCGACGTCCGGCGCGGCGGCGATCTCGGCATCCAGCGTGGCCTTCTGTGCCGCGACCTCCTCGCGCCGCCGGTCAAGTCCGGCGAGCCGGGTTTCCAGCCCGCCGACACGTTCGGCAAGGGCGCGCGCCTCGGCCTCGGCCGCGGCGATGCCCGCGGTCAATTCGTTCAGCGCCGCCTCATGGGTCGACACGTCGGCGGCCGCCGCCTCATGCACCGCGCGGGCAGCGGTCTCGCTTTCCGTCTCGCCGGTGCGCTCCGCCTGCAGCCGGTCGCGCTCTTCCGCCAAACGGGTCAGTGCCTCGGCGGTATCGGCTTCCAGGGCCTTTTCGCGGTCGATGTCGCCGACGATCTGGGCGAGGCGACGTTCGGCATCCTGGCGGGCCGCCTCGATCCGGCGCCGCTCGGCCTCCAGGGCCTCCTCGGCGACCTTCAGGCGTTGCAGCGCGGCCGCCGCCTCGACCTCCGTCTGGCGCAGCGGCGGCACGGCTTCGGCGGCACCGGCCTGAGTGGCCGTGGCGCGGGTCACCGCAACCATCCGCTCCCGCACCCCGTCATCCGCCAGCTGGAACGCCGCGCGGGCCTGGCCCTCGCCTTCCTGCACCGCCAGCCAGCGCAGATGCAGCACGACCGCCTCCGCCTTGCGGATGCGGTCGGAGAGGCCGCGATAGCGCGCGGCCTGGCGGGCCTGTTTCTTCAGGTTGGCGAGTTGGCCTTCCATCGCCTGGATCACGTCGTCCAGGCGCACCAGGTTGTTCTCCGCCGCCTTCAACCGCAGCTCCGCCTCGTGGCGGCGGCTGTGCAGGCCGGTGATGCCGGCGGCCGCTTCCAGCAGCGACCGGCGATCGGCCGGCTTGGCGCTGACGATGGCGCCGATCCGGCCCTGGCTGACCAGCGCCGACGAATGGGCGCCGGAACTGTTGTCCTGGAACAGGAGTTGGAGGTCGCGGGCCCGCACCGACTTGCCGTTCAGGCGGAAGTCGGAACCGCAGCCGCGTTCGATCCGCCGCACCACCTCGAGCTCGTCGTGGTGGTTGAAGGCGGCCGGCGCGGTGCGGCCGCGATTGTCGAGATGCAGCACCACTTCCGCCAGATTGCGCGGTGCCAGGTTGGCCGTGCCGCCGAAGATGACGTCGTCCATCTCCGCGCCGCGCATCCGCTTGGCGGAGGATTCGCCCATCACCCAGCGCAGCGCCTCGACCAGGTTGGACTTGCCGCAGCCGTTTGGCCCGACCACACCGGTGATGCCGGGCTCGATCAGCAATTCGGTCGGCTCGACGAAAGACTTGAAGCCGGACAGGCGAAGCTTGGCGAATTGCAAGGGCGTGGCTCTCGGAGTCGGGGCTCGGGCGTCAGGCGCCGCTGGCGTCTTCGATGATGTCGGCGAACTGCTCGATGGTGCGGCCGCCGCCGAAGGTCTTGCCGTTGATCACGAAGCTGGGGGTCGAGTTGATGTCGTACAGCTGCTGCCCGGCCAGCCGCAGGCCCAGGATCTGCTCTTCCAGCGCCTTGTCGGCCAGGCAGGCGTCGAACGCCTCCTGGCTCAGCCCGGCGAGGCGGCCGATGCGGCCCAGGCCCTGTCGCCAATCGCCATTCGACCACTGATCGAGGGTGGAGAAAATGACCTCGACGACGCTGAAATACCGGTCCTCGGGCACGCAGCGGGCCATCATCCCGGCCCGGAGGGCCGGCTCGTTGAGCGGGAAGTCGCGGAATACGAAGCGGACCTGGCCGGAGTCGACGAATCGCTCCTTCAGCGTCGGCCAGGTGTCGGTGTGAAAGGTGGCGCAGTGCGGGCAGGTGAAGGAGGCGTATTCGACGATGGTGACCGGCGCGTTGGCCGACCCCAGCACCTTGTCGAATGGCGTGATCGCCGGGTCCCAGCTTCCGGCCGCGATGGCGTCTTCGCTCCGGCGCAGCACGACGGCACCGGCGATTCCCGCCGCTGCGACGACAGCACCCCCAACAATTAGTACCCTTCGGCGCATTGACGCCTCCTATCTACTAGATGTTGACTATACGCGTCGGCCCTGCCGGGCCGCAAGCATCCGCGCGCGGGCCTGGCGTGATGGCTCCGAGTTTCGGCGCATCGAACGCGCTGGTCTCCGGAAGCTGAATCACACTAGTTTCAATTAGTTAGCGTTCCTTTGATTCTTCAATTCGCTGGCGCGGATTTCAGAACCGGGACGATAGGGCACGGCCCAGCCGTGCCAAGCGCTCCCGCAATTCCGGATCGTCGACACAGTCGACGGCCGCCGCCAGTTCTTCGGTGTCGATCGGCGGTCCCGGCCGCCGTCGTTTCGCTGGCCGCCTTGGCGTCGGCGGCGCCTGCACGAGCCGCAGCCGCTCCACGGCGCGATAGCCGAAATGGCCGTTGAGCCGCTCCAGGATGCGCGGCGTGTCGTGTTGGATCTCCAGGGCGTCGGCCGGCGCCACCCGAAGATGCAGGACGCCGCCGTCGCGCTGTCCACGGGGAAAGTCCAATTTCTCGGGCAGGGTCCGGTCGGCGAGGGCGGGGCCGACGATATGGGGCCATTCCTCCAGCAGCGCGCCGAGGGCGGCGAATCGCTTGCCGAGGGCCGCCCGGGCGATGGGGCTGGCGAGGGCGGAGAGGGATTTGGGCCGGCTCATGACGCCGTCTTTGCCCCCTGGGCAAACCGGTGCGCCGCCCTATCATCGCGGGCGGCGATTCCCGTTCCGTGCAGACCGGTATTCCGATGACCTTGGCCGAGCAGACCCGAATCGATCCGAAGGACGCCGCCGGCCGGGCCGCGGCGCTGCTCGACTGGTACGACCGCCATCGCCGGGTCCTGCCATGGCGGGCGCCGCCCGGTGGAAGGGCCGATCCCTATCACGTCTGGCTCAGCGAGGTGATGCTGCAGCAGACGACGGTGGCGACGGTGGCCGGCTATTTTCATCGCTTTCTGGAAAGGTGGCCGACGGTCGCCGATCTGGCGGCGGCCGAACTCGACGACGTGCTGCGCGAATGGGCCGGGCTCGGCTATTACGCACGGGCACGCAACCTGCACAAATGCGCGCGCGTGGTGGCGGATCGCGGTGGCGGTCATTTCCCGCAGGATGAGCAGGAATTGCGGCAGCTTCCAGGCGTCGGCACCTACACCGCGGCGGCGATCGCGGCGATCGCCTTCGACCGGCCGGCGGCGGTGATGGACGGCAATGTCGAGCGGGTTGTCGCCCGCCTGTTCGCCGTCGAGGAGCCCCTGCCGGCGGCCAAGCCGAAGCTGCTGGCGCTGACCGCCGTCCTGTCGCCGGCCGATCGGCCCGGCGATTTCGCCCAGGCGATGATGGATCTCGGCGCCATGCTCTGTGTGCCGCGCAAGCCGAAATGCGTGCTGTGCCCGTGGCGCGACCCTTGCGTCGGGCGTCTCGAGGGCATCGCCGATGCGTTGCCGGCGAAAGCGCCGAAGCGCGACAAGCCGACCCGTCGGGCGGTCGTGTTCTGGGCCACCGATCCGGCCGGCGCGGTGCTGTTGCGCCGGCGTCCGGAGAAGGGGCTGCTCGGCGGCATGATCGAGATACCCTCGAGCGCCTGGTGCGAGACGCGTACCCCGCCGGTGCTCGACCGGGTGCGCGGCGAGGCGCCGGTCCGTGCGGCATGGCGGCCACTGCCCGGTCTCGTGCGCCACACCTTCACTCATTTTCACCTGGAACTGGCGGTCGCCGCCGGCCGGGTCGCCCAGCGCGACCGTATTGCCGGGCTGTGGGTGCCGGTCGAGCGGTTCTCCGACCATGCCTTGCCGACGGTCATGCGCAAGGTCGCGCGGCACGCCCTGACCCATAGCGGCTGAACCGCAGGTGTCAGTGCACGCCACCGGCCGGTGAGGCGGGCTGCCGGCGTTCGATCTCGACGCCGACGGCGGCGGCATCGGGAAACGCGTCGAGCTTCTCGACCCGGACCCGGGCCGAGCGCACCCGCGGGTCGGCCAGGCAGCGCGCCGCCAGTCTTTCCGCCAGGGTCTCCAGCAGCTCGATATGGCCGGCGGCGACGATTTCCCGGGCCGCCAGCACCATCGGTTCGTAGGACACCACCGCGTCGATGCGGTCGGCGGCCGGCGGGCCATCGTCGACGGCGATGTCGAGATTGATGCGGACGCGCTGCGCCGCCGCCTTTTCGTGCTCATAGATGCCGATCGACGCCGTCAGCACCAGGTCGCGGACCAGCAACCGCCGGAGCCCGGCGGTGTCGACGGCATCGCCCGGCAACGAGGCGGCGAAATCGGACAGGGGCTTGTTCATCGACCTGCCGTAACACGCGTCCGGCAGGTGCCGCAAGCGCGCCGGCAGGGACGCCGGCTCAGTTCATTTCGGCCCGCAGTTTCTGGCGCAGCAGGTCGATTGGCGCCCAGTCGCCCTTCGCCGGCTGGAAATGCCAGAACGTCCAACCGTTGCAGCTCGGCGCCCCCTGGACGGCGGCGCCGACTTGATGGATCGAACCGCACTGGTCGCCATGCGGGCCGCTGGTGATCAAATTGCCGTCGGCGCGGATGCGGGCGGCGTGCCGCCGGCCCCGGTCGCGCAGGACGTCGCCGGGGTTGAGCAGGCCACGTTCGACGACCCATCCGAACGGGATGCGCGGCGCCTCGCGTTTCTCCATCGGCGCGATGAGCGACAGTTCGGTTGGCGCCTCGACCGCGGCGATGCGCTTGGCCGCCGCCGCCGCGTAGTCGGGGTCGCGCTCCAGCCCGATGAAGCGGCGGCCGAGCCGCTTGGCCACCGCCCCGGTGGTGCCGGTGCCGAAGAACGGGTCGAGCACCAGATCGCCGGGCTGGGTCGAGGCCATCAGAATGCGGTAGAGCAGGGCCTCCGGCTTCTGGGTTGGATGGGTCTTGCGCCCGTCGTCCTTCTTCAAGCGCTCCGGGCCGCCGCAGATCGGCAGCAGCCAATCGCTGCGCATCTGCAGATCCTCGTTCAGCGCCTTCATCGAGCGGTAGTTGAAGGTGTAGCGGCTCTCCGGCGACCACGATGCCCAGATCAGCGTCTCATGGGCGTTGGTGAACCGGGTGCCGCGGAAGTTCGGCATCGGATTGGTCTTGCGCCAGATCACGTCGTTCAGAATCCAGAAGCCGAGGTCCTGGAGCTGGGCGCCGACCCGGAAGATGTTGTGATAGCTGCCGATCACCCAGACGGTGCCGTTCGGCTTCAGGACACGCCGTGCCGCCGTCAGCCACTCCCAGGTGAAGGCGTCGTAGGCGGCGTTGCTCTTGAACCGGTCCCACTCCTCGTCGACGCCGTCGACGCGGGTATTGTTCGGCCGGTGCAACTCGCCGCCGAGCTGCAGGTTGTAGGGCGGGTCGGCGAAGACGCAGTCGACCGACGCCTCCGGCAGCCCGTCCATCAGCGCGACGCTGTCGCCGGTCAAAATCGTTTCGTTGGCGGAATCCGTGGCCGGAGGGGTGATTCGGCGCATTCGCGCACGATGCGCGAAGCGGCGAATCGCCGTCAACCGCTTTGTCGCGAATCCTTCTGCGGAGTCAGAGGCTTATGGAGAGTTGTCGCGACACCGGCGCGAAGCTGCGCCGATGGTGCGGAGTCACCCCCAGCCGTTCCAGCGCCCGCAGATGCTCCGCCGTGCCATAGCCGGCATTGCGGTCCCACCCATAGCCGGGGTGGAGGCGGCCGAGTTCGGCCATCAGCCGGTCCCGCGCCACCTTGGCGACGATCGAGGCGGCGGCGATCGACAGGCTGCGGCGGTCGCCGCCGATCACCGGCAGGCCCCGGCACGGCAGGTCGGGCGGGCAGCGGTTGCCGTCGATCAGCGCCAGGGCGGGGCGGGCCGGCAACGCCGCCACCGCGCGGGCCATGGCAAGGAAGGTCGCCTGCAGGATGTTGATCGCGTCGATCTCGGCGACCTCGGCCTTGCCGATGCCGACCGCGCAGCAGGCGTGGATCGCCGTCGCCAGGGTTTGCCGCAGGCCCGCCTTCAGCTTCTTGCTGTCGTCGATGGATTCGGCGATTTCCGGCGGCAGTCCCGCCGCCGGCAGGACCACCGCCGCGGCGACCACCGGACCGGCGAGCGGGCCGCGGCCGACCTCGTCGACCCCGGCGACCTTCACGGTTGGGGCGCCGGCCTCGAATTCGAGGATCAGGTCCGGCATAGGCTCACATCCCTCGGTCTTCGGCGCGGCGCGGCATCCACCGGTATACCGTCTCGCCCCGGCGCCGCAAGGCTGCCTTCGTCGTGGCCGCTAGAGCAGGCGGAGTTGGTCGCCCTTGGCCGGCGGCACCGTGAAACGGCCGGTGTCGAGCGTCCAGTGCCGCTTGTTGAGGCCGAGCCGGGCACAGCCGCGCTTGAAGCGGGCGGAGAGCAGGTCGGCGAACGGGCCGGTGCCCCGCATGCGGGTGCCGAACTTGGCGCGATAGAGGGCGCCGTCGCGGCTTTGCCGCATCAGGCTGAGCACCCGGTCGGCGCGGTCGGGGGCATGGCTGCGCAGCCATTCCTCGAACAGCTCTTTGATCTCCAGCGGCAGCCGCAGCAGGATATAGCTTGCCTGATCCACGCCGCGTTCGGCGCCGGCGGCGAGGATTGCCTCCAACTCGTGATCGTTCAGCCCGGGGATCATCGGGGCCGCCATCACCGTCGTCGGCACCCCGGCGGCGGTCAGCACCTTTAGGGCGGCAAGCCGGCGCGGCGGCGTCGCGGCGCGCGGCTCGAGCCGGCGGGCGAGGCCGCGATCCAGCGTCGTCACAGAAACGGCGACCCGCGCCAGCCGCTTCGCCGCCATCGGCCCGAGGATGTCGAGATCGCGCAGCACCAGCGAGGATTTGGTGACGATCCCGACCGGGTGGTCGAATCGCGCCAGCACTTCCAGGATCGAGCGGGTGATGCCCAATTCCCGTTCGACCGGCTGGTAGGGGTCGGTGTTGGTGCCCATGGCGATCGTCCGCGGCCGATAGCCGGGCTTGCGCAGTTCCCTGTCCAGCAGCGCCGCGGCGTCCGGCTTGTAGAAGAGCCGGGTCTCGAAATCGAGGCCGGGGGACAGGCCGAGGAAGGCGTGGGTCGGCCGGGCGAAGCAATAGACGCAGCCGTGCTCGCAGCCCCGATAGGGATTGATCGAGCGGTCGAAGGGGACGTCGGGCGACTGGTTGCGGGTGATGATGGCGCGGGCGCGGTCGATGGTCAGCGTCGTCCGCAGCGGCGGCAAGTGGTCTTCCCCAGCCGTCCCCCAACCGTCGTCGACCGCCTCCGCGACCGTCGCCTCGAAGCGGCCGGAGCGGTTGCTGACGGCGCCGCGGCCCTTGCGCGGGCGGTCCGGCAGACGGTCGTCGGTGGGGTCGGCCATGCCCGGCAGGGTAGCCGCCGAACGTGAACAAATAAAGAACAAATCGATACGGGAAAGGGTCGGGTCAGCCCGGCTCGTACTCCTTCAGCCGCGGCAGAAGCTCGACGAAATTGCACGGCCGGTGGCGATAGTCGAGCTGGGATTTGAGGATGCCGTCCCAGGCGTCCTTGCAGGCGCCGGTCGAGCCGGGCAGGGCGAACAGGTAGGTGCCGTTGGCGACGCCGGCGGTGGCCCGGCTCTGGATCGTCGAGGTGCCGACTTTCTCATAGCTGAGCAGCCGGAACAGCTCGCCGAAGCCGGGGATCTCCTTCTCGCAGACCCTCGAGAACGCCTCCGGCGTCAGGTCGCGGCCGGTGACGCCGGTGCCGCCGGTGGTGATCACCACCTCGATGCCGGGATCGGCGATCCATTTCTTGAGCTGCTTGACCATGCCGGCCAGATCCTCGCGGACCAGCGAGCGGTCGGCCAGGGTGTGGCCGGCCTCGACGACGCGCGACGCCAGCAGGTCGCCCGATCGGTCATCGGCCAGGCTGCGGGTGTCGGAAAGCGTCAGAACCGCGATGTTGACCGGGACGAAGGGCCGGCTTTCGTCAATTCCCGCCACGGTCGGCGACCTCGAGCTGGATACCGTCCAGCGAGGTATAGCGTGGCCACCCGCCGGCGGCAACGCGGTCCAGGGAAGGCGTCGGCTGGCCCATGCGCCGGCGGTAGATCCACAGATTGGCCAGCACATGCTCGATATAGCCGCGGGTCTCGGTGTTCGGCAGGCTCTCGATGAACAGCAGCGGGTCGTCGTCGTACTGCACCCGGCCCAGCCAGCGGCGTAGATTGCCGGGGCCGGCGTTATAGGCGATCAGCATCCGCATCAGATCGCCGTCGACCTGCGAGTGGACGAGCATGCGGGAGACATAGCTCTGCCCGAGCCGCATGTTGACCGGCGGGTCGTAGAGGCGCTCGCGGCCGGAACTGCCGCGGAAACCACGGCCGCCGACATGGATCGCGGTGCCGGGCATCAACTGCATCAGCCCGCGCGCGCCGGCGCGGCTGCGCGCGTTGGGGTTGAAGCGGGATTCCTGGCGGATGATCGCGTGTACCAGCGCCTGGTCGACCTCGTAGCCGTTCTCCGGCTCGAACCGGCTCAGCGGGTAAAGGGCGGCGTCGAAATAGCCACTGTCCGCCGGCTGGACATTGCTGGCGACGGCGAAGCCGAGCTGCGGCATCTCGCCCTGGTCGGCGAAGGCGATCAGCGCTTCCTGGACCAGCGGCGGCGCATCGCCGGGGCGGATCCGGATCAGCTCGTCGCGGGCGGTCGCGGTGCGGCCGACCTGCAGCAGGCCGATCGCCCGATGCGCCGCCGGGATCGCCGAGATCGCCTCCATATGGGCGACCGTCAGGGCCGGCGAGCGGAAATCCAGATCGTCGTCGATGCCCAGATTGCGGCGGGCGATCTGGCCATAGAAGGTGCGCGGGAACGCCGCCGCCTCCTGCAGCCAGTGGCTGACCTGCTCCGGGTTGCGGCTGCGCAGATGGGAGCGCGCCGCCCAATAGGCGCCGGCCGACCGGCTCCAGGCGCCGGCGCATTCGGCGCCGGCGAAGTTCTCGAAATGGCCCGCCGCCGCCTCGTAGTCCTGCAGGCGCCAGGAGACCAGCCCGGCTATCCAATAGGCGAGCGGTGCCTTGCCGCCCGACCGTTCGGCGCTCGCAATCGCCTGCTCCAGCGCCTTGTCGAGCACGCCCTGGTAGAAATAGCCGCCGGCGATGTCGGCGCGCATCCGGTCGAAGGCGACTCGATGCAGGCTGCTGCGGCGCTCGTTGATGAAGTTCAGCGCGGCGGTGACGTAGGAGCGGCGCAGAAACGAGCGGACCTGGCGCTCGGTGCGCGGATAGCGGCGCGGCGCCAGATCCCAGCGGCACGGCGTGACGCCGTAATTCTCGACCTGGCCGTATTGCCGGTTGATGCGCACCGGCGAGCGCGGCCGCGACGCGCCCTCCGGCCGCCGGCGGAGCGCCAGCGAGTAGACCAGCTGGGCACTCGGATGGTCGGCATAGCGGGCCATCCAGTCGCGCAGCTCGCGATAGCTCGACCGCCACGCCGTCGGGTGCATGTAGCGCTGATAGAGCACATGGCCCATCAGCCGCTGGTCGTCGATCTCGGCGATCAGCGCGTCGGCGTCGTCCATCTCGCCGGCCTCCTGCAGCGCGAAGATCCGGCGATAGCGCTCGGCATCAGCCTCGGACAGGAAGAAGGCGGCGAATTCGGGCATCCGCGGCGCCACCAGGCCGCCGGCCCTGATCGTCAGCCGGACCCCGATTTCGCTGGGCGCGCTCGGCCGCGCCGGGCCGGCCGTGGCCAGCGCCGAGGCGCCGGCCGTCGCGACCAGCGCGAGGCAGACCGACAGCGCGGCGCGAAACGACGAACGGCTGTGTCGCCGACGCCCGCGCCGGGATCGGCGCGACGATCGAAAGATGCTCAGCATGGGGGTGCCTTATCCTCGCCCAGGACCTAACGGCGGAACGAACAATAGCCGCAATTCGTTAAGATTCCTTAAGACTTGCGCAATTGCGACGCGGCGATAAGAACCACAGATTGTGGCGTCTCAGCGGCCATGCCCCCGCTCCCGCATCTCCCCCAGCCGGCGCTTGATCGCCAGCAGATCGCGCCAGGCGTCGCGTTTCTGGGCCGGCTGGCGGAGCAGGTAGGCGGGGTGGTAGATGGCGACGGTCGGCACCGGGGCCGACATGCCGGGGATGGTGTGGTCGGTCCAGCGGCCGCGCATCCGGGTGATGCCTTCCGCCGTGCCGAGAATGGTCTTCGCCGCGGTGCCGCCGGCCAGGATCAGCAGCCGCGGGTGTTTCAGGGCGATGTGGCGTTCGGCGAAGGGCAGGCAGACGGCGATCTCCGCCGCGGTCGGCTGGCGGTTGCCGGGCGGCCGCCAGGGCAGGATATTGGTGATGTAGACCGAAGTTCGATCGAGGCCGATGCAGGCCAGCATGCGGTCGAGCAGCCGCCCCGAGGTGCCGACGAAGGGCAGCCCCTGGCGGTCCTCCTCGGCGCCCGGCGCCTCGCCGACCAGCATCACCTCGGCCGCCGGGTTGCCGTCGGCGAAGACAAGGTTGGTCGCGGTCCGCTTCAACGCGCAGCCCTCGAAGCCGGTCAGCGCCGCGCGCAATTCGTCGAGGGTCTTGGCC
>JABDIP010000240.1 GCA_013003675.1 Inquilinus sp. | reverse complement strand
GCCACCGACCTCGGCAGTTTCCGCGCCTTTCTGCCGGGCGACGCGCCTGGCTTTACGAATTATCGCGACGTGATCGGCGACCCGAACGTTCCGTTTCCGCGCTTCATGATGAACACCATCATCATCGTCGGCTCGATCGTCCTGCTTGGCGTTCTGGTGAACTCGATGGCCGCCTTCGCGCTGGCGCGGGCACGCTTTCGCGGTCAGGGCCTGATGATCGGGGTTCTGGTGGCGCTGATCATCGTCCCGCTGGAAAGCCTGGTCATTCCGCTCCTGCTGATGGTCAACCGCGTCGGCTGGATCGACAGCTACCATGTGCAGATCATTCCCTTCGTCGCCCACCCGTTCTCGATTTTCCTGTTCTATCAGTTCTTCACCAAGCTGCCGAAGGACCTGGACGATGCGGCGCGCTGCGACGGCGCCAGCTTCTTCCAGATCTATTGGCGCGTCGTGATGCCGTTGAGCCTGCCGGTGATCGCCACCGTGGCGATCCTGCAAAGCCTGGAATACTGGAACAGCTTCCTGTGGCCGCTGATGGTCACCCGCGGCCCGGAATTCCGCCCGCTGTCGGTGGCGATGGCCCAGTATTTCGGCCGCGATCCGCGGGTCTGGGGGGATATCATGGCATTCTCGGTGATGACGTCGCTGCCGATCCTGGTGCTCTACTTCGCCTTCCAGCGCTGGTTCATCCAGAGCGTCGTCGGCTCGGCGGTGAAGGGCTGACGGCGCCGGTGTACCGTCCACCCGACCATTTTCTGTGGGATTTCTGGACAATCCGCGCCGGGACCGAGACGCATTTGTTCTACCTGCGGGCGCCGCGCGACCTGCCCGATCCGGAGATGCGCCATGCCCGGGCGCGGGTCGGCCACGCGGTGTCGCGCGACCTCCGTGAATGGCAGGATCTGGGGCTGGCCCTCGAACCGGGACCGTCCGGCGCCTGGGACGACCGGGCGATCTGGACCGGTAGCGTGGAACCCGTGCCGGCCGCCGAGGGCGGCGGCTACGCCATGCTCTACACCGGCTGCTGCCACCGCGAGGACGGCAAGGTCCAGCGCATCGGCCTCGCCCGCTCCGACGACCTGACGATTTGGCGCAAGCACCCCGCCAACCCGCTGATCGAGGCCGACCGGCGCTGGTATCTGGGGCCGAACCCGCTGCATCACGGCGAAACCGCGTGGCGCGACCCCTGCCTGGTGCGAGACCCGGCCGGCGGCGGCTGGCTCGCCTATATCACGGCGCAGGCGCGCGAGGCCGAGCCGCGAGGCAGCGGCGCCATCGCTCTCGCCCGCTCCGCCGACCTCGTCACCTGGCGGATCGGTCCGCCGGTGGCCTGCCCCGGCTGGGCCTTCCAGATGGAGATCCCCCAGCTCTGGCGGCACGGCAACCGCTACTTCCTGATCTTCAACGCCACCGGTGAGTGGATCGCCCCGCAGGCGCCGGTCGCCGCCCGACACGGCGCCTTCTACCTGATCTCCGACCGGCCCGATGGCGGCTTCGCGTTCGGCGGCGTTCTGCTCGCCGGCACCGGGGGCGAATACGGCCTCAAGCTGGTGGTGGATGCGGACGGCCAGCCGATGGCCCTCGCCTGGCTCGGCTACCAGCCGTATGGCAGCTTCGCCGGGGCCTTGTCCGATCCGCTGCCCGTGCGCATCGAGCCGGACGGCCGCATCAGGGTCGGTTAGTCCTTCGGCGGCGGCAGAGTCATCCGGCCGTCGGCGTCGAGCGGCGAGAACGGGTTGCGGGCGACCTCCCACAGATGGCCGTCGGGATCGGCGAAATAGCCGGAATAGCCGCCCCAGAACACCTTCTCCCCCGGTTTCACGAGGGTGGCCCCGGCGGCGACCGCCTCCTCCAGCACCCGATCGACATCGGCCTCCGAAGCGACGTTGTGGGCCAGGGCGACGCCGCGGAAGCCGTTCCCGTCATCCGGCACGCCGGCATCCTCGGCCAGCCCCGCCCGTCCGTAGAGTCCCAGCACGACGCCGCCGGCCTCGATGAACGCGACCGACTCGTTGCCGGCCGCCGATTCCCGCCAGCCGAGACCCTCGCAATAGAACCGCCGGGCCCGCGCCATATCGGCCACGCCGAGCGTCACCATGGTGATCCGCTGGTCCATCGGAACCTCCTCCTTACAACGGGATGTTGTCGTGCTTCTTCCAGGGGTTCTCCAGCCGCTTGTCGCGCAGCATGGCCAGCGCCCGGCAGACCCGGCGGCGGGTGTTGCGCGGCAGGATGACGTCGTCGATATAGCCGCGGGCGCCGGCGACGAAGGGGTTGGCGAACTTCTCGCGGTATTCCTCGGTGCGCTTCTCGATCTTGTCGGCGTCGCCGATGTCGCCGCGGAAGATGATCTCCACCGCCCCTTTCGGCCCCATTACCGCGATCTCGGCGGTCGGCCAGGCATAGTTGACGTCGCCGCGCAGATGTTTCGAGGACATCACGTCGTAGGCGCCGCCATAGGCCTTGCGGGTGATCACCGTGACCTTGGGCACGGTCGCCTCGGCATAGGCATACAGCAGCTTCGCCCCGTGCTTGATGATGCCGCCGAATTCCTGGCTGGTGCCCGGCAGGAAGCCCGGCACGTCGACGAAGGTGACGATCGGCACGTCGAAGCAGTCGCAGAAGCGCACGAAACGGGCGGCCTTGCGCGAGCTGTCGATATCGAGACAGCCGGCCAGCACCAGCGGCTGGTTGGCGACGAAGCCGACCGTGTGGCCGTTCATTCGCCCGAAGCCGATGACGATGTTACGGGCGAAATCGGGCTGAATCTCGAAGAAATCGCCCTCGTCGGCGACCTTCAGGATCAGCTCCCTCATGTCGTAGGGCTTGTTCGCGGTGTCCGGGATCAGCGTGTCGAGCGAGTCCTCGACCCGGTCGGCCGGATCGTCGGTCGGCCGCTCCGGTGGCGGCTCGCGGTTCGAGGCGGGCAGAAAATCGATGAAGCGGCGGAGCTGGAGCAGCGCCTCCATATCGTTCTCGAAGCCGAGGTCGGCGACCCCCGACTTTGTGTTGTGGGTGACCGCGCCGCCCAGCTCTTCCGCCGTCACCGTCTCATGGGTGACGGTCTTCACCACATCCGGCCCGGTCACGAACATGTAGGAGCTGTCCTTGACCATGAAGATGAAGTCGGTCATCGCCGGCGAATAGACGGCACCGCCGGCGCAGGGCCCCATGATCAACGAGATCTGCGGCACAACCCCGGAGGCCAGCACGTTGCGCTGGAATACCTCGGCATAGCCGCCGAGCGACGCCACGCCCTCCTGGATGCGCGCGCCGCCGCTGTCGTTGAGGCCGATGACCGGGGCGCCGACCTTGATCGCCTGGTCCATGATCTTGCAGATCTTCTCGGCATGGGCCTCCGACAGCGAACCGCCGAAGACCGTGAAATCCTGGCTGTACACGAAGACCATGCGACCGTTGACGGTGCCAAAGCCGATGACGACCCCGTCCCCCGGGATCTTGTTCTTGACCATGTCGAAATCGGTGCAGCGGTGCTCGACGAACATGTCCCACTCCTCGAAGGAGTCTTCGTCGAGCAGGACGTCGATTCGTTCGCGCGCGGTCAGCTTGCCCTTGGCGTGCTGGGCGTCGATGCGCTTCTGGCCGCCGCCGAGCCGCGCGGCCGCCCGCTTCGCTTCGAGTTTCGCCAGAATCTCCCGCATGCGCGCCCTCTCCCTAGCTGCGGCCAACGAGGTCTGGATAGCACGCGGCGACAGGCCAAGCGAGCCCGCCAATGACGGTGTATTAGCGCTCCAGCATGGCGAAAAACCGGCCGGCGACGCCGATTTCCGCGCGGCGGCGGTCGAGCCGGTCGCGGGCCTCGTCGTCCTCGCCCCAGGTCTCGAGTTGATGGATCTCGTCGAGATGGGCGGCGGCAAAGGCAGCCTCGGCATCGATCCGGCCGCGGGCCAGGGCCAGGGCCAGGACCAGCGAGCCGAGCAGCCCCACCGCCTGGGCGATTCCGGCCAGTTGCAGATCGTCGAAGCCGGCGATCCGGGCGCGCAACGCGGCGATTGCCGCCTCCGGCTGGGCGACCGGCAGGATGCCGGCGGTGGCCCGGAGCGGCGCGTCGAGATCGGCCGCCGCCCAGTCCAGCAGCGGCTGCCACGCCGCCTGTTGACGCGCCACCAGCGCCGCCGGCCGCTCGGCCCAATGGCAGAGCAGATCGGTCTGGGCATAGGCCGCCACGGAGTCGATGACGGCTTGCCGCTGCGGACCGACCCGGTCGATGGCGGTGTTGGCCAGCTGGGTCAGGGGCATCGATGCCGGATCGATCTCGTCCCCCTGCGCCGCCCATTCGGCCGCAATCGCCTGGGCAATGGCGAGATCGGGCACCTGAAACCGGGCCTTGGCCGGCGTGCGAACCGGCCGGCCGTCGAGGCAGATGCGATAACCGCCCTCGACCGGGTCGGCTGTCGCCTCCCGATAGAACCGCCGCTTCCCGGTCATTCCTTCATCCGCTGTCATCGATCCCCGGTCCCCGATCGAGCAGATGACAAACCGCCTCGACTCGATTGCCATCGGGATCGCATAGGAAGGCAGCGTAGTACCTTGGGTGATCGTCGGGCCGCAAGCCGGGCGGCCCATCGTCGATGCCGCCGGCCTCGATACCGTCGCGCCGGAATCGGTCGGCCGCGGCGCGGCTGGGCGCCTTGAAACACCAGTGGCGGCCGGAGGTTCCCCGCGGTCTTGGCC
>JABDIP010000233.1 GCA_013003675.1 Inquilinus sp. | reverse complement strand
GGACGGTGTGGTCGTCGACCTTCTCGACCGCCCCTTCCGTCATCATGGTGCTGTCGCCGACGGTCTCGGTCATGGCGCCGAACAGGCCCTGGTTCGACGAGCCGGTGGCCGGGTCCAGCCAACGCGTGAAGTTGTAGACCACGTCGTCGGCGCCGAAATCGTCACCGTTGTTCCACTTGACGCCCTGGCGCAATTTGAACGTCCAGGTCTTCAGGTCGTCGGACGCCTGCCAGCTTTCCGCCAGATAGGGCCGCGTCACGTTGTCCTGGCCGGTGACCGTGAGATACTCGAGCACATGGCGCGCCTGGTTGGACTTCTCGGTCCAATCGAAGGTGGCCGGGTCGGTCATTTCCTGGACCCGCATCGAACACCGCAGCGTGCCGCCCTTGCGGGCCATCTGCGCCTGCGCCTGCGGCACGACGCCCTCGCCGGTGATGGCGCCGGCCACGCCGTAGGCGGCGGTCGCCGACAGGCCGAGAAGCGCAGTTGTCCGCAAGAATTCACGGCGGTCCAGCTTGCCGCTCTTCAAATCATCGGCAAGTTGCGGAAGTGCAACGTGGACCTTTTCCAAATCCCGCTTATTCATCAGATGACTCCTTGCTTCTCGGCATTTATCAGAAACCGGGGGTGAATCGAAATTGATCGCAGCGCGCGTCGTCGGCGCGAAGAATTTCGCTTCGGTGGCTCGGTACTTCTCCCTGCGACGATCGTTTTTCGTTCTTTCGTCTATCAAATCGTAGGCTGACCCCTGGCATTGTCAAACCAAAATCCCCGTAACACGCGGTGCGGCCGGGTTGGTTCACCGGCGATGGCGCACTTGAACCAACCTACGTCGCATTTGAACGCCGGCACGGCGCCATCGGGACTGGCTGGGCCGGCACCGGGTCAGGTACGGTCGCCGCACCAATCCGCCCGAGGGAACGCCCCGATGCACGCCGACGCAGATGTCGACATCCAGGACACCGAAATCTGTCACCGGGGCTTCTTCCGCCTCGACCGGCTGACCTTGCGTCATCGCCGTTTCGACGGCGGCTGGACGCCGCCGCTCACACGCGAGGTCCTGCTGCGAGGACCGGCGGTCGCGGTGCTGCCCTATGACCCGGTTCGCGACGAGATCGTGCTGATCGAGCAGTTCCGGGCCGGCAACTATGCCGCCGGCCGGCCCGGCTGGATGACCGAGATCGTCGCCGGCATCACCGACCAGGGCGAAGCGCCAGAAGATGTCGCCCGCCGCGAGATGAGGGAGGAAACCGGCCTCGCGGTCGGCGACCTTGAGTTCGTCGCCGAATTCCTGCCCAGCCCGGGCGGATCGTCCGAAGTGGTGCGGCTCTATTGCGGCCGGGTCGACGCGACTTCGGCCGGCGGCATTCACGGCGTCGACGGCGAATCCGAGGATATCCGCGTATTGACGATGTCAACCAATGACGCCCTCGCCTGGCTGGATTCGGGGCAGGTGGACAATGCGGTGACCCTGATCGGCCTGCTCTGGCTCGGCCGGCATCGCGACCGGCTGCGTCTTGATGCGGGCGCTTGAGGCGGGTGCGGCCTTGGCGCTAGTCTGCCGCCACGGCGGGCGACGCCAGCAAGAGGGAGCCGAGCGTGGCTGACATCCGGGACGGTTTCATCGGCAGCATCGGCAACACGCCGATGATCCGCATCGCCAGCTTGTCGTCGGAAACCGGCTGCGAGATTCTCGGCAAGGCGGAGTTCCTCAACCCGGGCAGCTCGGTCAAGGACCGCGCCGCGCTGGCCATCGTCCGCGACGCCGAGGCGCGCGGCCTGCTGCGCCCGGGCGGCACCATCGTCGAAGGGACAGCTGGCAATACCGGGATCGGCCTGACCCTGGTCGGCAACGCGCTCGGCTATCGTAGCGTGATCGTCATGCCGGAGACCCAGAGCCAGGAAAAGAAGGACATGCTGCGGCTGATCGGCGCCGATCTTCGGCTGGTCAAGGCGGTGCCGTTCAAGGACCCGGGCAACTACGTCCATGTCTCTCGGCGCATCGCCGAGGACTTGGCCGAGACCGAGCCGAATGGGGCGGTCTGGGCCAACCAGTTCGACAACACCGCCAACCGCGACGGCCACTACCGGACGACGGGACCGGAGATCTGGGCGCAAACCGATGGCCGTGTCGACGGGTTCACCTGCGCCGTCGGCACCGGCGGCACCCTGGCCGGCGTCGCCATGGCGCTGAAGGAACGCCGTTCCGACATCCGGACCATGCTGAGCGACCCGATGGGCTCCGCCCTCTACAGCCACTACGCCCATGGCGAGTTGAAGGCGGAGGGCAGCTCGATCACCGAGGGCATCGGCCAGGGCCGCATCACCGCCAATCTGGAAGGCGCGCCGATCGACGGCGCCTATCGGGTAACCGACGCGGAGGCGCTGCCGATCATCTTCCGCATGCTGAAGCAGGAAGGCCTGGTGCTCGGCGGCTCCAGCGGCATCAACCTCTGCGGCGCCGTCAAGCTGGCGGCGGAGCTCGGGCCCGGCCACACGATCGCGACCATCCTCTGCGACTACGGCACCCGCTACCAGTCGAAGCTGTTCAATCCGGCCTTCCTGCGCGAGAAGGGCCTGCCGACGCCGGATTGGCTGGAGGAATGACCATGATGCAGCCCTTGTTCCGCGACGATGCCTATCTGCGGCGCTGCACGGCGACCGTCACCGCGGTCGACGGCAACGCGATCGCCCTCGACCGCACCGTCTTCTACCCGACCGGCGGCGGCCAGCCGGGGGATGCCGGCCGTCTCGCCTGGCCCGGCGGCGAGGCGCGGATCGTCGATGCGCGCAAGGGCGACGGGCCCGATGCCGTGCTCCACATCGCCGAGGAAGGAGCCGCCCTGCCCCCGCCCGGCACCGAGGTCGAGGCGGAGATCGACTGGGAGCGCCGGCATCGCCACATGCGGATGCACACGGCGATGCACCTGCTCTGCTCGCTGGTCGAGGGCGATGTGACCGGCGGCCAGGTCGGCGTCGCGAAGAGCCGGCTCGACTTCAACGTGCCGGCCGCCGCGCTCGACAAGGAGGCGATCACCGCCGCCCTCAACCGCCTGGTCGACGCCGATCTGCCGGTGACGCCGCGCTGGATCGACGATGCCGAACTCGCGGCGCGGCCGGAGTTGGTGCGCACCATGTCGGTCAAGCCGCCGAGCGGCCACGGCCGGGTCCGCCTGCTGCAGATCGGGGCCGATGACGCGCCGGCCGATCTCCAGCCCTGCGGCGGTACCCACGTCGCCCGCACCGGCGAGATCGGCCGGGTCGTCGTCTCGAAGATCGAGAACAAGGGCAGGCAGAACCGGCGGGTGAATATCGTCCTTGCCGACGCCTGACAGTTTTTCAAGGGTTTCCTTTAGAAAGTCCGCGCCATGAGCCTTACCCTCCCCGGCCCCTTGGTCGACGCCGAATGGCTCGCCGCCCAGCTCGGCGATCCGCGGCTGCGCGTGATCGATGTCACCTACGTCATGCCCGGCAGTGGCCGCGACGCGCGCGCCGAGTTCGAGGCCAAGCACGTGCCCGGCGCGGTCTATTTCGACATCGACGACATCGGCGATCCGGTAAGCGAGCTGCCGCATATGCTGCCGACGCCGGCGCGTTTCGCCGAGAAGGTCGGGGCGCTCGGAATCGGCAACGACGACGCGGTGGTCGCCTATGACAGCTACGGGCTGATGAGCGCGGCGCGCGGCTGGTGGATGTTCCGCGTCTTCGGCCACGACAACGTCGCCGTGCTCGACGGCGGCCTGCGTGCCTGGACCGCCGCCGGCCAGCCGCTGGAGACCGGCCCGGCGGCCCCGGCCCCGGCCCGCTTCAAGGCCGGATTCCGGCCGGCGCTGGTCCGCTCGCTCGGCAATATTTCGGCAAATCTGCAAAGCGGCGCC
>JABDIP010000227.1 GCA_013003675.1 Inquilinus sp. | reverse complement strand
TGATCGGCTCGCTCTTGGCCGGCACCGACGAGGCGCCGGGCGAGGTGGTGCTCTACCAGGGCCGGTCCTACAAGACCTATCGCGGCATGGGCTCGGTCGGCGCCATGGCGCGCGGCTCCGCCGATCGTTACTTCCAGCAGGAGGTCTCCGACAGTCTTAAGCTGGTGCCGGAGGGCGTGGAGGGGCGGGTGCCCTACAAGGGGCCGGTCGCCAACGTCCTGCACCAGCTCATCGGCGGGCTGAGGGCGGCGATGGGCTATACCGGCAACCGCACCATCGCCGAGCTGCAGAAGAACGCCGAATTCCTGCGGATCACCGGGTCCGGCCTGCGCGAAAGCCATGTGCACGACATCACCGTGACGCAGGAAACGCCGAACTATCGCCGCGACCTCTAGCAACAAGAGTTCCGTCAAATGACCCCCGCCGCCCGCGTCGCCGCGACGATCGAGCTGCTCGACCGTATCGCCGAGATCGCGCGGCCTGCAGATGGCGTGGTTTCGGCCTTCTTCCGCGGTCGGCGCTATATCGGCTCGAAGGACCGCGCCGACATCGCCGAGCGGGTCTATGCCGTGCTGCGTCACCAGGCGCGGCTCGGCTGGTGGCTGGCACGGCTCGGCCATTCCGACGACGGCCGAGCTCGGGTCATGGCATCGCTGGCGCTGATCGACGGTCGCTCGGCGGCCGATATCGCCGGCCTGTTCGACGGCGGCCAATACGCGCCGGCCCGGATCGACGCCGCCGAGCGCGAAATGCTCGCCAGGATCGACGGGCAATCGATCGATCATCCCGAGATGCCCGACGCGGCCCGCTGGGAATGCCCCGACTGGGCCGCCGGTCCGCTGCGGGCGGTCTTCGGCGAGTCGACCGAGGCCGAGGCGGCGGCGCTTCTGCTGCCGGCACCGCTCGACCTTCGCGTCAACGAGGCGAAGGCGACGCGCGAGGAGGTGCTGACGGCCCTGGCCCAAGACGGCATCGGCGCCGAGCCTACGCCGTTGTCGCCGCTCGGCATCCGCGTCGCCGGCCGGCCGCCGTTGGGTGCTCACCCACTGTTTCGCAACGGCAGCATCGAGGTGCAGGACGAGGGGTCGCAGCTGGTGGCCCTGCTGGTCGATGCCCGATCCGGCCAGCAGATCGTCGACTTCTGCGCCGGCGCCGGTGGCAAGACGCTGGCGCTGGCGGCCCGCATGGCCGGCAAGGGCCGGGTCGTCGCCTGCGACGTTTCCGAGGGCCGGCTGATCCGCGCTAAGGAGCGCATGAAGCGGGCCGGCATCGACAATGTCGAGCCCAAGAAGTTGACTTCGGAACGCGACAAATGGGTGAAGCGGCAGAAGGGTAAGTTCGATCGGGTATTGATCGACGCGCCGTGCAGCGGCGTCGGCGCCTGGCGGCGCAACCCGGATTCGCGCTGGCGACCGACCGACATCGACCGGCTGACCGCGCTCCAGGCATCGATCCTGTCCAGCGCCGGCCGGCTGGTGAAACCCGGCGGCCTGCTGATCTATGCCACGTGCTCGCTATTGCCGCCGGAAAACGAGGAACGGGTCGCCGCCTTCCTCGCCGCGCATGCGGATTTCGAGATTGTGCCTGTCGCCGAGGCCTGGGCGGTCACAATCGGCGGCGAGTGCCCCTCCGACGGACCGTTTCTGCTGTTGACGCCCGCCCGCCACGGCACCGACGGATTCTTCGCGGCGATCCTGCGGCGTTCGACCCCGGACAGAGAAGAGGGCCCGGAACCTCCGCGCCCTGACCCGTCCGGTTGAATTACTCCGCCGCGTCTTCTTCGTCGTCGCCCTGGAACGGCGTCGTGGCCAGATCGACCGTGGTGACCACGGCGTCGGTCGCCAGGTCGAAGGTCGTGCTGACCGCCGTGCCGGCGGCGCTGATCGCGGTGCCGCAACCCGAAAGCAGGGCGGCGAAAATGCCGAGGGCCGCCAGCTTGGCGGCTACGGCGGCGTGTTTGTCGGCTGCGGTTTTCATCTAAGGACTCCCCCCATTGCCGTGAGTCGGCGGCAAGTGGGCAGATTGCGGCTCAAAGATTGACGAAAGGTGAAGCGCCGGCCGGAACGCCGGGCACGAAAAAGCCGGCCGCGGCGGGCCGGCGATCTCAATTCTCATACGGGGAAGGGGATGGCGGGCGCGTCAAGGACGACGCCCGCCGATCCAACTGTCCTTAGTTGGACATTTCCTCGTCGTCCTGGAACGGCGAGGTGACGAAATCGGCGGTCGCCGAAGCGGCGCCCTTCGTCCAGTCCCAGCTCGAGCTAGCGGCTTCGCCCACTGCCGTGTCGCATGCGCTCAGCGAAGCGGCCATGCCGAAAGCCATCGCGAGTCCAAGAATACGCTTGGCCATTGGTGTCCTCCGTCCTAATCGACGTGACCCGATGTCACGTGGTCCGCACCCTGACCTCGAAAGGTTAGCGATTGGTGAAGGTCCGAACGGATCGGTTGTATCGGTCGTCGCTGGCGTCGACACGATGGCGGCGAATCCGCTGCCGCTGCCCGATGACCCCTGGTATACCGAAGTCACCCGAACGCCGCCCGACGAGCCTCCGCGCCGATGCCCGACACGCCCGCCCACGACCACGTCC
>JABDIP010000226.1 GCA_013003675.1 Inquilinus sp. | reverse complement strand
AGCGGCGCCGGGGCGCCCACGGGCCGCAGTGGCGCCCGGTGCAGCCAGGCCGATCCAGGCGCATCGACGCCGACGATGGCGGTCGCCTCCACCTCGATCGCCACCTGCTCCGAGACCCGGGCGAGGTCGACCCGCTCCACCTCCAATTCGAGCCGCTGCTCGGGCTCGCCCGGAGTGACGGTGAAGGGCTCGACGACCACCGCGCCGTCGGCGAGGCCGAAGCCCATCGCCTGGACCGAGAGCCGGTTGCCCTCGACGCCGATCGCCGCCGCCCCGGCATCGAAACGCAGCCCCGCCTCCAGGCCCTCGATGGCAATCAGTTGGCCTTCCGGCAGGATGAGCGGAAACAGGCTGCTGGCCTCCAACTCTGTCTCGATGCCGCTTATCTTCCAGCCGGCGCCGGCGAGCGACAGGCCGTTGACGACCAGACGGCCACCGCTTCGCATGCGCTCGCTCCAGTCGGCCCTCCCCTCGGCGGACACCGTTCCGGTCGCCTCGATCCCGGCTCGCCCGAGAACGGGAAACAGATCCGCGGCCCGTGGTCCGGCTGCCGACAGGCTCAGCGGGTCGATCCGAAACGTAGCCGATCCGCTGCCCGACATCGGGTCGTGCCGGCCGGTGAGAACGAAAGACAGCGCGCCGTCCGCGTCGCCGCCGGCAAGGTCGAAGACGACGCCCTCCTGGCCCCCCCACCGGGCGGCGCCGCCGGCGGTCAACGGCGCGAGCGGCGCCGGGTCGCCCAAGGGCCGCAGCGTCGCCCGGTGCAACCAGGCCGATCCAGGCTCATCGTCGCCGACGATGGCGGTCGCCTCCGCCTCGATCGCCTCGATCGCCAGCCTGCCGTCGATCGCCAGCGCGCCGCCGCGCGCCGAAAGCGCCAGGGACGGCAGTCCGAGCGGTGGAATCGCCGCGTCCACGGTAAGGTCGGGCAATGTTCCGACAACCGGGACGCGCTGCCCGGGCGCGAGCACGACGAGATCGAGCGGTGCCGACGGCACCGCGAGCCGCAGCAGCGCCGGCGGCCGGTCGCGGTCGCCGGGGCGCAATACCAGCAGCGGCTGATCGGCTCGCGCCCGAAGGCACAGGTCGAGCCCGCGCGGCATGTCGGCCCGGCCGTCGACGGAAAGCCGATCGGCCCGGACCTCGAGGCACGCCGCCGGGCTCAATTGCAGCTCTCCCGACACTTCGCGCAGGTCGAGCCCGCCTTGCGCCGCCGCCCCGGCCAGCGACACGCCCCCCGGCAACAGGCCGTCCGCGGACAGCGCCAACCCCAGCCTTCCCACGTCGTCCGCCCCATCGGGCGGTGCCAAATCCGCCCGCAGCGATCCGCTCAGACCGGTCGCCGGGCCGTCGAGGGCATAATCGGCCCGGATCGCCAGCGCCGGCAGCGGAGCGCCGGGGCGCCCGGAAAGGTGCCATTCGCCATCGGCGGTCGGCAGCATCGACAACAGCCACGCCTCCGCCCCGCCCGAAGCGGCGATCCGCGTCGTCACGGGCGCGGCGCCGGCAATGCTGAGAGCACTCCCCTCGGCCGTCGCCACACCGCTCCCCGCGATCTCCAGATCGACCCCGAGCACCGGCAGCGACAGCGCCGCCTCGCCACCGATCGGCCCGCTCAGCCGCCAGGGCGCCCCGCCCGGTTCGGCCGGCACGGTACCGGCGAGAGACATCGAGACCCGAGCCTCGCCGGTGACGGGCGGCACGCCGCCGGCCACGGTGAGGAAGGGCCGCAGATCGGGAAGATCGGCGGTGAAGTCGAGGGCGACCTCGGCGACCTCGCCGGCCGCCCTTTCGGCCCGCGCCTCGAGGCTCAGCACCGGACCGCCCGCGGTTGCCGCCGCGTCGATGATCAAAAGGGCGGCACCGTCGGCGAAGTCCACCTCGGCGGTCGCCGCCATCGCCGTTCCGTCGGACAGGGCAACCCGCGCCGCCGAGAACCGGCCCTCGACGCGGTCGAGCCCGGTGAGCGATCCGGCCAGCGAAGCGGCGCCGGTCAGCCCGTCGACGGCGACGCCGCGCCAACGCCACCGTCCGGCCTCCAGATCGACACGCACCGCGATCCGGCCGTCGGCATGCAGGGTCGCCGCGACGGGCAATGCTGCCGAGCCCGCCGCCCCATCCAGCGCCACCCTTCCGCGCGCCTCGGCGGCGCCATCGGGTCCGGCCTCGACCTGCGCCTCGACCACCACCGTCAGAGGCCCGGCCGGCGACGGCAGCGTCACAACGGCGTCCGACAGCGCCAAATGATCGAATGGCAGGCGCGACGGCACACCTCCGGCGGCGCCGGGGGGGGAGTCCACGACCAGTTTCGTGCTGGGCCCCGACCGGCCTGCCACGCTGAACCGCACGCCGGAGACCTCGATTCGCTCGGGCCGACCCTCGGCGATCAACCGGAGCGGCTGATAGGAGACGACAATCCGGGCAATGCCGAGCCCCTCGCCCCACGCGATCCGCACATCGACGATCTCGGCCCGGCCGAAACCGAGCGAGCGCACCGTCAACGCCGTCGCCGGCACGCCCCGCCGCTGCAACGCGTCGAGCGCCCAGCGCCCGGCCAGAGCCGGGCCGGCGAACCACCAGGTCAGGGTGGCGGCCAGAACCATCGCCGCCGCGGCGAGCGCGATGCCGACCGATACTCGTTTTGCGCGAACAGTCATCTGGATTGAGCGGGGATTTCGAGCGCGAACACGCTAGCATGGCGGCGGCGGCCGCACACGCCCCCTTACCTCGCGGCGGCGGCCGGACTATGTTGATCGGGAAAGGGGAGGAATCGATGAAC
>JABDIP010000208.1 GCA_013003675.1 Inquilinus sp. | reverse complement strand
GGCGGCGCGGGCATAGGCGCTAGCGGCTTGATCGGCTTGGCCGAGGGCGCGGAAGCGCTGTCCCAACTCGACCCAGCCGGCGAGGTCGTCCGGTTCGGCGTTCAGCCGGCGGAGCAGCGCCTCGGTCGCCGCCCGCTCGGCAACCAGCCGGTCGCGCTGGCCGCTATCGCGCTCGGCGAAGGGCTGCGACGGCAGATCCGGGCGGCCGCCCGGCAGATAGAGGGCGATTGCCGCCAGCGGCAGGATCACCGCGACGGCCAGGATCACAGCGCGGGTCCATGCGGTGGTGCCCACCCCGCGGCCGGTGCCGCGCCCGGCCGCCGCCAGCATGCGCCGGGAGATCTCGATCCGCGCCGCCTCCGCCTGGCCGGGGTCGATCAGGCCGCGCGCCAGATCGCGGTCGACCTCGGCGAGCTGATCGCGATAGACCGCGAGGTCGGGTCCGCCCTCCCCTTCGTTCGCTACGGTTTCCGGTTGCCGCCGGGTCGGCCACAGCAGCAGGGCGGCAACCCCGGCGGTCATCAGCGCGGCGACGATCCAGAAGCTCATCGCGGCGGCTCCGCCGGCTCTTTGCCCGTCGTCGCGGCCTCGGCCAGCAGCGCTTCGACCTTCGCCCTTTCCTCGGGCGTCAGCGGGTCGGGTTCGACCGGCCGGCCGCGCCGGCGCCGCGCCAGCACGGCCAGGCCGAGCGCGCCGATCAGCGCGATCACCAGCGGCGCGAACCACAGCGCGTAGGTGTTCGGCTGGACCGGCGGGCGCAGCAGCACATAGTCGCCGTAACGCGCGGTGACGAAGGCCAGCACCTGGGTATCGCTGTCGCCGGCGACCAGCCGCTGGCGCACAAGGATGCGCAGGTCGCGGGCGAGATCGGCGTCGCTGTCGTCGATCGACTGGTTCTGGCAGACCAGGCAACGCAGCTCCTGCGACAGGGCCCGCGCGCGGCCCTCCAGGGCCGGGTCGTCGAGTCGCTCGTCCGGGTTCACCGCCAGGGCCGTGGCCGGTCCCAGCAGCGCCAGCAGCAGCGCCGCGACGAAGAGGCGCCGGGCGCTCATCGGCCCAACTCGCGGAGCAGCGGCAACAGCTCGGCTTCGACCTGTGCCGGCGTCAGCGGGCCGGTATACCGTTTGCGGATGCGGCCGTCGCGGTCGACGACAAAGGTCTCCGGCACGCCGGAGACGCCCCATTCGATGCCGACACGGCCGTCGCGGTCGGCGCCGATCCGGGCATAGGGATTGCCGTGCCGGACGAGCCAGCCGGTCGCCGCCTCCGGCGCGTCTTTGTAGTTGACGGCGTGGATGATGATCCCCTCCTCTCGCGCCAGCCGGGTCAACAGCGGGTGTTCGGCCAGGCAGGGCACGCACCAGCTGGCGAAGAAATTGACCAGCACGACCTCGCCGCCGAGATCGGCCGTGGCCAGACCGTCGGCCGGCGGCAGGCCGGGCAGCGCGAAGTCCGGCGCCGGCCGGTCGATCAGCGCCGAGGGCAGGTCGCGCGGGTCGTCGCCGGTGATCAGCGGTACCGCCATCCAGGCCACGACCGCGCCGAACACCGCCAGCGGCAGCAGATACAGCAGCCGCCTCATCGCGGTCCGGGTCCCCCTTGGCGTGGCGGCGCTTCATCGCCTCGGCGGCGCGCAGAAAGGCGTCGCGGTCGATGGTGGTCGCGGCATCCTCCAGCAGCACCGTGAGCACGTAGTTGTTGCCCAGCCCGGTGGCGGCCGACAGGTCGCGCAAGGTGGCATAGGCCTGTTCGCTCAACCGGGCGGCAAACCGCTTGGGCAGCGGCTTGTGGTGGCGGGGAACTGCGTCGGTCATGGCTGCTGAAGCGTGCTATTCGGCCGGCTGTGGATGACCGCCGGCGGCGTTGCCGCGAGCCCGCCTCGGGGCGCCGACCCTGAGCCGTCTGTCGGTCAGGCTGACGGTGCCGCCCAGAGCCATAATCGCGATGCCGATCCAGAGCCACGGCACCAGCGGGTGGTGCCAGGCGCGCAGGACCCAGCCGCCGGTCGGGTCCGGCCCGTCGCCGAGGGCGACATAGATGTCCGACAACAGGGTAGTGCGGATCGCCGCCTCGGTGGTCGGCATGCGGGCGACCGGGTACCAGCGTTTCTCCGGCCTCAGCACGGTGACGGTGTCGCCGTTCCGCGTCACCGTCACGCTACCGCGCTCGGCGCTGTAGTTCGGTCCGGCGATCCGCTCGACGCCGTCGAAGACCAGTTCGTAGCCGGCCAGGGCCAGCGTGTCGCCGGGGCCGACCCGCTCGATCACCTCGCTCTTCCAGGCCGAGGTGCCGACCATGCCGGCGATGGCGAGGCCGAGGCCGGCATGGGCGAGGGTCAGCCCCCAGGCGCTGCGTGGCAGGCCGAGGGCGCGGCGCCAGTTCTCCGCCGGCGGCGCGCGGAACAGGCGGATGCGGTCGGCGAACTCGGTCAATGCGCCGAAGAACGCCCAGGCCGCCAGCGCGATGCCGATGAAGGCCAGCACCGGCCCACCGGTCTGCCAATAGAGCGTGCCGAGCGCGATGATTGCCGTCAGCAGGGCCGCCGCCTTGAGGCGGCCGAGCGCGCCGGGCAGGTCGCCGCGTTTCCAGGCCAGCATCGGGCCGATCGCCATGGCGGCGACCAGCGGCACCGCCAACGGCATGAAGACGGCGTTGAAATAGGGCGGGCCGACCGACACGGTGCCGCCGCCCATCGCCTCTAGCGCCAGCGGATAGAGGGTGCCGGTCAGCACCGTCGCCGCGGCGATCGCCAGCAGCAGATTGTTCAGCACCAGCGCGCCCTCGCGACTGATCGGCGCGAACAGCCCGCCGCCCTTCAGCGCCGGGGCGCGGACGGCGTAGAGCGTCAGCGAACCGCCGATGGTCAGGGCCAAGAGCATCAGGATGAAGACGCCGCGCTTCGGATCGACGGCGAAGGCGTGCACCGAGGTCAGCACGCCGGAGCGGACAAGGAAGGTGCCGAGCAGGCTCAAGCCGAAGGTGACGATGGCCAGCAGGATGGTCCAGCTCTTCAGCGCGTCGCGCTTCTCCACCACGATGGCGGAATGCAGGAGCGCTGTGCCGGTCAGCCAGGGCATGAAGCTGGCGTTCTCCACCGGATCCCAGAACCACCAGCCGCCCCAGCCGAGCTCGTAATAGGCCCACCAGGAGCCGAGGCCGATGCCGATGGTCAGGGCGCACCAGGCGGCCAGGGTCCAGGGCCGCACCCAGCGCCCCCAGGCGGCGTCGACACGGCCCTCGATCAGCGCCGCGACGGCAAAGCTGAACGCCATCGAGAAGCCGACATAGCCGAGATAGAGGAAGGGCGGGTGGAAGGCGAGGCCGGGGTCCTGCAGCAGCGGGTTGAGGTCGTTGCCGTCGAGCGGCGGCGGGTCGACGCGCAGGAACGGGTTTGAGGTCGCCAGGATGAAGGCGAGGAAGCCGACGCCGATCATCGCCTGAACGCTCAACGCCCTGGCCTGCAGGCGCTGCGGCAGATTGCCGCCGAAGACCGCGACGAGGGCGCCGAATAGGGCGAGGATCAGCACCCAGAGCACCATCGAGCCCTCATGGTTGCCCCACACGCCGGCCACCTTGTAGAGCATCGGCTTGGCAGAATGGCTGTTCTCGACGACGTTCGACACGGTGAAGTCGGAGACCACGAAGGCATACATCAGGGCCAGGAAGGCGATGGCGATCATGGCGAACTGGCCGATCGCCGCCGGCCGCCCCAGCGCCATCAGCGCCGGGTCGTCGCGCTGCGCGCCGACCAGCGGCAGAATCGCCTGCACCGCCGCCAGCAGGAAGGCGAGGATCAGCGCGAAATGGCCGAGTTCCGGGATCATTCGTCGCCCCGCCACTCGCCGCTTTGCTTCAGGGCGTCCGCCACCTCGCGCGGCATGTAGGTCTCGTCGTGCTTGGCCAGCACGTCGCTGGCCTCGAACACGCCGTCGGCGCGCAGCCGGCCCTCGGCGACCACCCCCTGCCCCTCGCGAAACAGATCGGGCAGGATGCCGGCGAAGACCACCGGGATCGTGTTCGTCAGGTCGGTCACCACGAAGCGGACGGTGATGCCGTCGGACAGATGCTCGAAGCTTTCCTCGGCGACCAGCCCGCCGAGACGGAAGCGCTGCTCCGGGGCCAGTGTTTTCGCCTGGAGATCGCTCGGGCTGTAGAAGAACAGCAGATTGTCCTGGAAGGCGATCAGCGCCAGCGCGGCGGCGACGGCGAGACCGCCGAGGCTGAGGCCGAGCAGATAGAGGCGGCGCTTCTTGCGGGTCATCGGCTGCTCTCCGGCACCGGCGCCGAGCCGGAGCCCGTCGGTTCGCCGCGCGGCCGGGCCTCGCGCGCCGCTTCCAGCAGCCGCAGCGCGGCCTCGCGACGCTTCAGCGCGCCCAGCGACATTGCCAGCAGCACGACCAGCACCAGGGCGGCGATCGCATAGGCGCTCCAGACGTAGACGGCATAGCCGCCCATGGCGAGGAAATCGCTCATCGTCCCCGGTTGACCGTCGACAGGGTCGGTTTGTTCCGCGCCGTCACGACGCGCCCCGCGCCATCTGCAGCACCTGGATGCGGCGGTTGAGCAACTCGGCCCGGGTCCGCAGCAGCGCCAGGGTGACGAAATAGGCCATGAAGGCGGCCGCCATCACCATCAGCGGCGTCAGCATCGCCGGGTCGAGCGCCGGCCGGCCGAGGCGGCTGACCGAGGCAGGCTGGTGCAGGGTGTTCCACCAATCGACCGAAAACTTGATGATAGGCAGGTTGACGACGCCGACCAGCACCAGGATCGCCCCGGCCTTGAGGCCGCGGACCGGATCGTCGAAGGCGTTCACCAGCGCGATGTAGCCGAGATAGAGGAAGAACAGGATCAGGACGCTGGTCAGCCTGGCGTCCCAGACCCACCAGGTGCCCCACATCGGTTCCCCCCACAGGCTGCCGGTGATCAGGCAGACGGCGGTGAAGCCGGCGCCGACCGGGGCCACGGCGCGACAGAACAGATCCGCCAGCGGGTGCCGCCAGACGAAGCCGACGGCGCTGGCCAGCGCCATGTTGGCGTAGATGAACAGCGCCATCCAGGCCGACGGCACGTGGATGTACATGATCCGCACCGTGTCGCCCTGCTGGTAGTCGGCCGGCGAGGCGACCAGACCGAGATAGAGCCCGGCGGCCAGCAGCAGCACTGTCAGGCCGGCGCTCCATGGCAGGATGGCCGTGGCGATGCGCTGGAATCGGGCGGGGTTGGCGAAGCGATGCATGGCGACGGTTAAATAGGCCATTCGGTCCGGCAATGCCATGCCCTGGCTCAATGCCCGGCGGACACGGATGGTCAAATCGGCGTTGGCCGCCGTGTCAGGACAAGGCCTGGCGGATCGCCGCGGCGGCGGCGATCGGGGCGAGCGGCAGGGCGGCGGCGAGGAAGCCGCCGAGCAGCAGCAGATGCGGCCGCGCCGCGACGCCGTGCAGCGCGGCGTCGATCGCCCCGGCACCGAAGATCAGCACCGGCACGAACAAGGGCAGCACCAGCAGCGACAACAGCACGCCGCCGCGCCGCGCCCCCAAGGTCAGGGCGGCGCCGGCGGCGCCGATCAGGCTGAGGCTCGGCGTGCCGAGCGCCAGGCTGGCCATCAACACGGCGAACCCGCCGGCCGGCATGTCGAGCAGCAGCGCCAGCACCGGCGCCGCCAGGATCAGCGGCACCCCGGTCACCAGCCAATGCGCCGCCACCTTGGCCAGGGCCGCCGCTTCCAGGGGCAGGGGCGACAGCGCCAGCAGATCCAGCCCGCCATCCTCGTAGTCGTTGGCGAACAGCCGCTCCAGCGACAGCAGGGAGGCGAGCAGCGCGGCGACCCAGATGACGCCGGCGGCGATCCGCGCCAGCACCGTCGACTCAGGCCCGATCGCCAGCGGGAACAGGGCGACGGTGACGACGAAGAACATCACCGCCGTGGTGGCGTCGGTGCCGGCCCGCAACGACAGGCGCAAATCCCGCCGGACCAGCGCGGCGAAGCGTCTCACGCCCGGCCCTCGGCGCCCGGCGGCACACCGGCGGGCAGCGCGTCGGCAAGCAGCACATCGGCCGGCGGCGCGTGGTCGGCGATGCGCAGGGTGTGGCTGCCCGGCAGGGGCAGATCGCCATGGGTCGCGGCGACGACCATGCCGCCACCATCGCGATGGCGGGCAAGGGCGCGGCCGAGCCGCTCGACGCCGTCGGTGTCGAGCGCCGTGGTCGGCTCGTCGAGCAGCCAGATCGGCGCGCCGCCGACCAGGATCCGGGCGATCGCCAGCCGCCGCCGCTGGCCGGAGGAAAGATAGCGGCCGGGCAGGTCGGCGAGGCCGGCCAGCCCGATCTCGTCGAGGGCGATCCGTGCCCGCGTCGGCGCCTCGTGCGGATCGGCGAGCGCCGCCCAGAAGGCGAGGTTCTCGGCGACGCTGAGCGCCGGCTTCACCGCGTCCTGATAGCCGAGATAGTCGAGCCGGGCACGGTGCTCGTCGACCGCGTCGGCCACCGGTTCGCCGTTCCAGGTGAGCCGGCCCGCGAAGGGGGCCAGCAGCCCGGCCATCAACCGCAGCAGGCTCGACTTGCCGCTGCCGTTGGGGCCGGTCAGCAGCAGCGCGCCGCCCGGCTCGAGGGCGAAGGACAGCCCGGCGAACAGCAGCCGCGGCCCGCGCAGGCAGGCCAGATCGTCACCCGCGAACATGGTCGGCGCGATCGGCTCGGGGCGGCGCAGGGCGGTGGGTGCAGAGACCGGGCATCGAGGGTCGCCGGTGCTCCTGGAGGAAAGGCGGGCGGAGAGGCCGGCGGGCGCCGGCCGGGTGCGCCGCCCGTATAGCACAGAAATCCGCCGTGCCGAGAGCCGGGCGGCGGTTTCCGGGAGCCGGTCGAATGCGGGCGCGAAAAAGCGGCCACCGCGGGGGCGTTGCGGGGGCCGCTGCTCAGGTACCGGTCCTGCGGCGGGCGGAGGCTAGTGCCGCAGGGTCCGGTTCTCTGGGGAGTTAACGGATCGCTTGCGCGTCCGCTCGTACAACGGAACATTTTATTAAGG
>JABDIP010000188.1 GCA_013003675.1 Inquilinus sp. | reverse complement strand
TGGCCAGGATCCGGCCGCGATAGCCGCCGTCATCGGCCAGCGCCACGTGTTCCGGCCGGACCCCGAGCGCCAGCCTGCCCTCGGCCGCCTCGCTCTGGCGCGGCACGGCGATGGCGTGCCCGTCCAGGTGCACGTCCCGCGCGCCCGGCGCCACGGCACCGTCGAAGCGCAGGAAATTCATCGAGGGCGAGCCGATGAAGTCGGCGACGAACATGGTGGCCGGCTTGTCGTAGATGTCCTGCGGCGTGCCGAATTGCTCCACCACGCCATGGTTCATGACGACGATCTTGTCCCCCATCTGCATGGCTTCGAGCTGGTCGTGGGTGACGTAGATCGTGGTCGCGCCCATCCGGTCATGCAGCGCGCGCAACTCCTCCGCCATGCGCTCGCGGAACTCGGCGTCGAGCGCGCCCAGCGGCTCGTCCATCATGAACGCCTTGGGGTCGCGCACGATCGCCCGCCCCAGCGCCACCCGCTGCCGATCGCCACCGGACAGGCCGCCGACGGGACGGTCGAGGATGCCCTCGATGCCCAGGATGCGCGCGACCTCGGCCACCTTGGCCTTGATTTGGCCCCGGGGCATGCCCTGGCTGACCAGCGGATAGCTGACATTCCGGCGGACGTTCATGTGCGGGTAGAGCGCGAACATCTGGAACACGAAGGCGATGTCGCGCTGCGAGGCCGGCCTCCGGCTGACTTCCTCGCCGTCGATGAAGATCTCGCCCGAGGTCGGCAGTTCCAGCCCGGCGATCATCCGCAGGGTTGTCGTCTTGCCGCAGCCCGAGGGGCCGAGCAGCATGAAGAACTCGCCATCCCCGACGGTGAAGGACGAGGATTTCACGGCGTTGAAGCTGCCGAAATCCTTGCGCAGGTCCTTGATGACGATCTCGGCCATGGCCTAGGAGCCTGTCCGAGTAATGCTTATGGCCACCATCGACCAGGGAGTCACCGGTGTCAGGAGCGGGCGCGCCGGCGATGCCGGGTGCATCGTCAAGCGCCCGCGACGCCGCACCGGTGTCTCCCTGGTCGACCCGAAGGGCCGCGTTTTCAAAAGCTTGGGACTTCGTCCGACGCCGCTCACGATGCCTCCGGCATCGCCGCGCGTCGCCGTCCTAGCCCAAGCTCTTGAAAACGCGGTGATGACCCTAAGCATTACTCGGACAGGCTCCTAATCCGGGAAGTGGCTGACGATGATGAACATCACCGTGCCGACCAGCGTGACGACGAACGAATAGGTGTAGGCCCACAGCGCGACCGGCTGCATCAGCATGACCACGCCCAGCGCGATCAGCACCGTGGCGATCATCTCGTACGGGCCGCGCCTGAGGCGCAGAAGCCCGGCGATGAAGTCCCTCATTTGCGGATCGCTCCGAAGGTGATCCCGCGCAACAGGTGCCGGCGCAGCAGGATGGTGAAGATCATCACCGGCAGCAGGAACAGCGTGGCGCCGGCCGCCACCGCCGGCCAGTCCAGCCCGCCGACCCCGATGATGGTCGGGATGAAGGGCGGCGCCGTCTGCGCCGTGCCCGAGGTCAGCAGCACGGCGAAGGCGTATTCGTTCCAGGCGAAGATCAGGCAGAAGATCGCCGTCGACGCGATGCCCGTCGCCGCCTGCGGCAGCACCACCTTGTAGAAGGCCTGGAACCGCGTGTAGCCGTCGATCAGCGCGGCCTCCTCGTATTCGCGCGGGATCTCGTCGATGAAGCCCTTCAGCAGCCAGACGGCGAGGCTGATGTTCACCGCCGTATACAGCAGGATCATGCCGAGATGGGTGTCGGACAGCCCCAGCGTGCGGTACATCAGGAAGATCGGGATGGCGACGGCGATCGGCGGCATCATCCGGGTCGACAGGATGAAGAACAGCAGATCGTCCTTCAGCGGCACCCTGAAGCGCGAGAAGGCGTAGGCGGCCAGGGTGCCGAGGAAGATCGACAGGAAGGTTGAGCCGAAGCCGATGATGACCGAGTTCAGGAAACGGCCACCGAACTTGGACGGCCCGGCGATCACCATCTCGCGGTTGCGGACGATCGCCTCGGCGAAATTCTCCGGCGGCGGCAGCGCGGCGAATTCGTCCGGGGCCACCCGGGTGCGGGTGGTGAACAGGTTCACATAGCCTTCCAGCGACGGCGAGAACACGATCTTCGGCGGGTAGGAGATCGAATCCGGCGGCGTCTTGAAGCCGGTCAGGAACACCCACACCATCGGCACCAGGGTGATCAGCGCGTAGAGGATGACGAGCGTGCCGGCGATCCATTTCTGGCGCGGGGACGGCTCGGTGATCGAGAATCCGCTCATCGCTCTTTCACCTTGTTGAGCGCCTTGACGTAGATGCTGGCGAGGCCGAACACGGTGACGAAGAGGATGACCGCGAAGGCCGAGGAATAGCCGGTGCGCCATTTCTCGAACGCCTCGCGCTTGAGGTTGATCGAGGCGAGCTCGGTGATCGAGCCCGGCCCGCCGCCGGTCAACTGCACGACAAGGTCGAACATCTTGAAGTTCTCGATGCCGCGGAACAGGACGGCCAGCATCAGGAAGGGCAGCACCATCGGCACCGTGATCGTCCAGAACTGCCGCCACGGCGAGGCGCGGTCGATCGCCGCCGCCTCGTAGATGTAGTCGGGAATCGACCTGATCCCGGCCAGGCAGATCAGCATGACGAACGGGGTCCACATCCAGGTGTCGACGATGACGATGGACCAGGGCGCCAGGTTGACCGAGCCGAGCATCTCGAAACTGGACGGGTCGGCGCCGGTGAAGAAGGCGACCACGTAGTTGAACAGGCCGATCTGCGGCTGGTAGAGGAAGGTCCAGAAATTCCCCACCACGGCCGGCGACAGCATCATCGGCAGCACGATGATCGTGGTCCACAGGTCGTTGCCCCTGAACTTCCGGTTGATCAGCCAGGCCAGGGTGAAGCCGATCAGCACCTGAAAAACGATCGTCCAGAACAGGAAATGGGCGGTCGCCTGCATGTTGAGCCAGGTATCCGAGTCGGTCAGGATGCGCTCGTAGTTGCGCAGGCCCACATAGTCCACTTCCCGGTTCGGCCGGTTGGCCCGGAAGTTCGTGAAGCTGAGATTGACCGTCCAGATCAGCGGGAAGATGTTGATCGCCAGCAGCAGCAGGATCGTCGGGCCGACGAATATCCACGCGATGGCCTTGTCGGACAGGCCCCGCACCTTGCGGGCGACGCTCGCCGGGGTGGCTCTGGCGACGCGCTCGATCGGGGACTCGGGCATGGATGCGGATTCCGAGGGGCTGGGATCGGGTCGCGCGAGGCCCGCGCCGGAACCTCACACAGGGCGACCGACGGCCCGGAGCCTGGCTCCGGGC
>JABDIP010000171.1 GCA_013003675.1 Inquilinus sp. | reverse complement strand
GGCTGTCGGGCGGAGATTTTTCACTATGCCTCGCTGTTTGGGGAGGCAGATTTCAGCGCTGTCCCGGAGGTTGAGGCTGTTTTTAGGGCACTCGGCACGCAGGACTTTGAGGTCGCTATTCGTGCTTTGGAGAGTTCGTCGGCGCTCGTGCCGATTTACGCGCCGGACAATCCCGACAGCGCCCAGACGATGCGAGATCACGCTGCGACTTTGAAAGAAATATTGGTCTCAACTGTCGCGAACAATCATCCGGCGACGCCGAACACGATTGCGGACCACGAGTTCTGGGCCTGCCGTCAGTTTTTGAGCCATTTCCTGGGGCAGAACAGAGAAGGTTATGTGTTCACTTTGAACTACGATCTCCTTCTTTACTGGGCCTTGATGCATGACGACAATCCGTTCGACGATGATCCGCTTGAACTCAAGAAAAACGACGGCTTCGGAAACGATGAAGACGACCCCGATGCGGACTACGTTGTTTGGCAGGGAGAGACTGCAGCGCATAGCGCTCATGTCCACTTCCTGCACGGTGGTCTTCACCTTTTTGATTCCGGTTCTGAATTGCAGAAGTACACCTGGATTCGTAAGGGTGAACCGCTTGTCGAGCAAGCTCGCGCCGCGATTAACGCCAACAAATATCCGCTGTTTGTTGCGGAGGGAACGAGCACCCAGAAGAAGAACAAAATCCGGCACAATGCATACTTGTATCAATCCTTCAAGGTGCTGACCGCGAACGCACAGCAAGGAAGGCATTGCTTCTTCATCTTCGGCCATTCGCTCGCGGAAAACGATGACCACATCTTGCGTCGTCTGGGGCGTGGGCGTTTCAAGACGCTCTATATCGGGATCTTTGGCAATCCCAACTCGGAAACTAACCGTGAGATCATTCGGCGGGCGGAGGCACTTGCAACAGAGCGCCACGATCGTTGGCCGTTAGAAGTTGCTTTCTTTGACTCGGCTTCAGCGGACGTCTGGAGGGTCGAGAATGTGTGAATTGATTAGCTATGGGGATGCCCTCGCTGAAACCAGGGCCGAGGTTCGGCATGTTTTGATCGGCAATGGCTTCTCGCGCGCGCAGAGCGAAGATGATCGCTTCGCATACTCGAGCCTACTCGAAAAATCCGGGCTTCCCGACGATCATCCCATTCGGAATGTCTTTCAGCAACTTAATACGGTTGATTTTGAGGCGGTAGTGCGTGCGCTTGAGCATGCTGCATTGGTGGAGGGGGCGTATGGTGAGGATGAACGCGCAAGAGCTTTAGGCGCAGACGCGACGCAGCTTAGAGAAGCGCTAATTCACGCCGTTCGTGAAGTGCACCCCGGCATTCGATTCGACGTACCAGAGCAACAGCAAACAGCATGCGCGGAGTTTTTGAGTAACTATTCCAAGGTATTCACGCTCAACTACGACCTCTTGCTCTATTGGGTCGTGCTTCACGGCGCGCGCGATCATCACAGCGATGGATTTGGTCTGGGCGAGGCAAACGGTGGCTTTAGGAAATTCTCCGAGGATGCACATTGCAGCGTCTATTTTCTGCATGGCGCCTTGCACCTATTTCTCGACCAGCAGCAAGATACCGAGAAACGAATTGTCACGGGCGCGACGATCATTGATGACATCACGGATACTATCCGGACGGGGCAGCGTTTGCCATTGTTCGTTGCTGAAGGGACTTCGGGTCAGAAGCAGCGAAAAATAAACTCTGTGCCGTATTTGAGGTATTGCTACGACCAACTAGGGGAACTGGAAGGCTCGCTGTTCGTCCTTGGTCATTCAGCCGATGAGAATGACCGGCACGTTTATTCCGCGATTGAGAATAGTGACGTGGAGAGATTATATTTTTTTGTTCACGAGCCGGAAGACAACTTGGCAACCATCCGTGAAAAGTTAGCAGTATTCCGTGAGCGCAATAGGAATGTCGCTGTTCAGTATATTGATGCCGCTGAGGCCAATGTCTGGGGGCGACAAGCATGACAGGAGCCCCAAAATCAGGGATTACCGTGACATGGCCGTAATCGCGGCAGGTCACGCTCCGAGCCTATGATGCGGGGTCTGTTTGGAGCAGCCCCAATAGGCCATGAGAGGAGCGTGACCATGGAGCAGTATGTCCGTTTGGACGTATCCCTGAAAGAGACTCACTTCTGCGTGGTGGACGGGTCGGGCGCGGTACTGGCGCGGGGTCGCGAGGCGACGCAGCCTGAGTTGCTGGCGGCGGCGCTGGAGCGCCATGCGCCGGCGGCGCGGGTGGTGGTGCTGGAGACCGGCGGCCAGTCGAGCTGGTTGCATCGTGAATTGAAATCAATGGGGTCAGACTCGATTGATCTTGCCAGCATGACAGCAAACCAATCCAGTCTGAGCCCAATGACTCACCTGCTTAGGGTACAGTGGCGAACTTCAGTTCGACCTCAATGCCTTGGTCTCTCAGTTCACGCCAAGCCCTAAACACCGCGGCCCTGTATGGGCCAGTAAATCCTCCTGCCGATTTACCCCTTGCAGGCCACACGCGCCCAACCGGCGAGGCCCGCAGCTGCTCATTCGTTCGATAGATGTATGCAGTCCGCTCACCAGCCTTGAAATCGAGGATCATAGCTACTGTAATATTCCCAAGGTCGACGAGTAGCTGCTCCAAAGCATGCATTGTATCTGAAGGGAACGGGCGACGTCCCGCTAAGAGATCACGTGCAAACCTGTCGGAAAAGCCGCCAATCTCAGCCAGGTCGCGAGCCGATAGGCCGAGAAACGAACACATTGTTGCATGTAGTGCATTTCGCACGGTGAATGCTTTCAACATGGTCATGTCCTTCTCTCCTGAGAGGCGCGGCCTCGTGCCGACTGCCTGTGCAACAAAGCATGGTTCCGAAATCGGAACCTGTCAAGCTTCCCGTTGACGTCGAAGCATAAAATGCAGGGACTCAGTACGCATTTCGAATTGCGGCCAAACCCCCGTAATACTGTGGTGTTCCAACCGAACGGCCGTGACCCAGTTTTCAGAACTTGCCGTTTTCGTTCTTCCACTCGCTGCGCGGGGGGATCGCTTCGATCGTGTCCCAATGCTCCACGAGCTTGCCCTCGGCGACGCGGAAGAGGTCGTAGAAGGCGGAGTGGACTCCGCCGAGGGAGCCTTCGCTGACGGCAAGGACGAAATTCCCCTCGGCGAGCACGCGATGGATTCGGTCGTATTGGATCGTGATGCCCGTGTCGGACGGGGTTTCCAGCGCCGCGCGTAGGGCCGGCAGGCCGTCGGCGAGCCGCGGGTTGTGCTGGGTGTAGCGATCGTCGTCGATGTAGTGATCCAGTTTCTCAAGCCGGCTGTTGATCAGGATGTCATCGACGAAGGACCGTACGAGGTTCCGGTTGGGTTCGGTCCGGGCGAGGTCGGTCGCTTCGGTCGGTCCGTCGACCATGGTGTGGCCGGAGGGGTTGGGGCCTTGTCGCGGTTGGATGTTGTCCCAGTGCTCGACGGCCAGGTCGCCCTCGAAGCGGAAGACCTCGAAGCCGATCCTGCGGCTGGCGAAGTCGTATTCCGTGTGGGCGAAGACGGTGTCGCCATCCTCGAAGGCGCGCACGATGTTGACGCGGGGATTGGTCTTGGACAGCCGATTGAACAGCGCCGCCAGGCCCTCGCCCCCTTCGTGGGTCTGGGGGTTGTGCTGGATGTACCTGTCGGGGCTGACGACCGCCGCCGCCGCCGGGTCGCCGGTCTCGATGCCTTTGAGCAGCGCGCGGATCCGGTCGGTTCTTTTCGCGGTCATGGGTGACTCCGCCTGTTCCGTTCGGCCCTAACGACCATCGAAGGAGGTTGACAGTATACCGCGAACCCCCGTTTTCGCCGTCGCCGTCATCCCTCCGGCCTTGCGCGCGCCAAGGCCTGATTGGTCATCGTCAACACCCGTCCCCGGCCGACGATCCTGGCGCCCTCCTGGACGGTGAAGGCGAAGCCTCCGTGCAGCCGCCCGGCCAGGGACTCCGGCGCCCGAGGCAGGGACGGGTCCGGCGCCAACCATGCCCCCGTGTTCCGCTCTTCCCTGTCGCGGCGTCCTTGGCTAACGTCGCGGATCACCGGCGCCGGTTGCGGTCGCCCGGCTGAAGGCGCCCGCCTTCCGGGCCTGGCACGGCAGCGGTTCGGTCGGGGTCGCGTCGCGATTCCGGCCTGCCTTTCTGGACGCGGCACCACGGCCCCCCGTGTGCCCACCTGCGGAGCGAAACCGGCACATGGACCGGCAGCCCGACACAGCGCGATCACAACGCCCGGCGATGGCCGTGCCGGGTTGGTTCCTGGCCGTGGTCGTGATGGCGATCGCGCTGCGTTTCGTGATCGAGGCGCGCGCCTTCCTGCTGCCGTTGGCGACGGCCGTGCTGCTGTTCACCCTGCTCGCGGCGGTCATCGATCGCATCGCCGGCCTGCGCGTCGCCGGGTTTCCGGTGCCCCGTTGGCTGGCGCATATCGCCGGCATCGCCGTGATCCTGCTGGGCCTCACCGCGGTCGCGGCGATCCTGTCGGGCCAGGCCGACGCGCTGAACGCCGCCATTCCGCGCTATGTGGAACTGCTGCAGCAGTTGTTCGCGGCCGGCGTCGCGCATCTGGACGTCGACATCGCCGCCCAGCTCGAACGGGCCTTGACCCAGATCGACATCACCCGGACCGCCACCGGCCTGGTCGGATCGGCCGGGTCGATGTTGACCGGGATCGGGCTCGTCGTCCTCTACGTGGCGTTCATGCTCGGCGAGCGCGGCGTTGCGAAGGGCAAGCTCAAGCGCATCTTTCCGGATTCGGACCACGCTCTCGACGTCGGCGGCCTCATCCTCGACATCGCGACCAGCGTCCGCCGGTACGTCTGGATCAAGACGGTGGTCAGCGTGATGACCGGCACTCTCGCCTATGCCGTGCTGAAGCCGCTGGGCGTCGATTTCGCCGAGACCTGGGCCCTGCTCATCTTCCTGTTCAACTACATTCCCAACATCGGGTCGATCCTGGGCACGATCCTGCCGGCGATCGTGGCGTTGGTGCAGTTCGACACGATCACGCCGTTCCTGGTCGTCGTGATCGTCGTCGGCGCGCTGCAATTCCTGATCGGCAATGTCGTCGAGCCGTTGATGATGGGCCGGTCGCTCAGGCTCAGCTCGTTCGCGATCATCCTTTCGCTGATATTCTGGGGCGCGGTCTGGGGCGTCATGGGCATGTTCCTGAGCGTGCCGATCATGGTGGTCGTCATGATCGTCTGCGCGCAGGTTCCCGCGTGGCGATGGGTCTCCATCCTGCTGTCCAGCGACGGCAGCTTGCCCGGCGAGGCGCCGGAAGCCGTGTGAGTCGCCCCCATCGACCCCACCAGAAGTGATTTGAGCGCCCGGCGGTTCGGGCGCACACTGGTCCGGCCGGGCACAGGTAGGGACGACCTCCAGGGAGGAGCGGCGAGCGAGATCACCTAGGGAGGAAGCCAAAAATGGCGAGCGCGATTTCGATCCATCCGGCCATCGATCACGGCCTCAAACCGGCCCGCGAGGGCTTCGCCGGCGGCACGCTGAAATGCAAATGCGCCGACCCGGTCGTGGTGACGGTCACGGCGCAAAGCGCCCACAACCACGCCTGCGGCTGCAGCAAGTGCTGGAAGCCGGAGGGTGCCCTGTTCTCGCAGGTCGCGGTGGTGCCGCGCGACGCGGTCAAGGTCACCGCCAACGGGCACCGGCTGCGCGTCATCGACGGCGCCGCCACCATCCAGCGCCACGCCTGCAGCGAATGCGGCGTCCACATGTACGGCCGCATCGAGGATTCGGGCCATCCGTTCTACGGGCTCGATTTCATCCATACCGAGCTGTCCGACGAGGAGGGCTGGTCACCGCCCGAATTCGCCGCCTTCGTGTCGTCGATCATCGAAACCGGCGCCGATCCCGAGCAGATGGGCGCGGTCAGGGCGCGGCTGAAGGAACTCGGGCTGGAGCCCTATGACTGCCTGTCGCCGCCGCTTATGGACGCGATCGCCACGCACGTCGCCAAGGCGGCCGGCAAGCTGTAGGGCCGGGAGCGGCGAGCAGCGACGATCGGTAACAGCGGCGCTGTCCGGGGCGGGGCCGCCGATTCCGCACGCGTGTCGATAACCCCGTCACCCTCCCACGGCATCGCCGCGGGAGCGTGGCGGGGCGTTCATCCGGCAGGCGCGCACGTCGCCACGGCCCACCCCGCCCATCGCTTTTTTCAATGTTTTCCTTTAAAAAATCGCCGCCCTGACCAGCGCCGGGCGACAGCGGCGGGGCGCGCTAAGGGCCCCGCCGCCGCGCCGGTCGAGCCTCAACGCTCACGCATAGTTCAGCGGCAGGGCGGTGGTCTGCTTGATCTCCTCCATGACGAAGCTGGACGAGACGTCCGACAGCTCGATGCGGTCGATCAGCCGCTGGTAGAGGGCGTCATAGGCCTTCATGTCGGACACCACGGCGTGCAGCAGATAGTCGACGTCGCCGGTCATCCGAAAGGCGCCGACGATCTCCGGCAGGTCCCGCACCGCCGCGGCGAATGTCTCCAGCCAGTCGGCAGTGTGCTGGTTGGTGCGCACGGCGATGAAGGCGGTCAGGCCGAGGTTCAGCCGCTTGCCGTCGAGCAGGGCAACCCGGCCGCGGATGACGCCGTCCTCCTCCAGTCGTTTCACGCGGCGCCAGCACGGGTTCTTCGACAGCCCGACCCGGTCGGCCAGTTCGGCCAGCGATAGGGCGGCGTTCGTCTGCAGGGTCGCCAGGATCCGGCGGTCGATGTCGTCGAGCATATGTCCCACGATTCGGTTCGATTGCGGGACATTGTAACGCAGACCCAGCATACCGGCAGCACAATCGGGACCAATTCCCCACACCAAACGCCTATCATGATGGTCGGATCGAGGCGAAGGACGAACCGACCATGACCGACAGGCTGCTCAGCGCATTCACCGCCCACCCGGCAACCGTCGGCGAGAGCTATTTCGGGCATTTGCTGTTCGCGGCGCACATCGGCCTGTTGCTGGTCGCCGCCGGGCTGGCGGCCTTCGTACACGCGCTGCTGCCCTTCCTGTTCGAGACGACGGCGAGCCGGATCGTCCAGACCCTCGCCGACCGTACCCGCCGCCGCCAGCAGGCGGCGCCCAGGGGTCCGGTGTCGCTGGGCCGTTCTTAGCCGCGCACCGGGACTTCCTCGACGCCCCGTCAGGACCCAAGCCCCGTTTCCCCGGACAAAAAAAGATGCCCCGGCGACCCGGGGCATCTCTAACGCAGGGCGGCCGAGGCCGCCGAAGACGCGCAGCTTACCGGTTGGCGGCCGGCTGCTTGTCCATGGCACCCGTGTAGTTCAGGGTGCGGGTCGCCAGCACTTCGCCGGCGGTGTCGACGACCGAAACCGTCCACGTCCCGACCCATTCGGGTACGAAATTCTTGCTCGACCAGACGCGCCAGCGCGGCCCGCCCACGTCGAAGGGGATCTCGGCGAACACGGTGCCGTTGTACTCCCAGCGGTGAACCACACGCTGGCCGGCCATGTCGCGCAGGTCGGTGTAGAAGTAGATCTGCTCTTGATCGTTGGTCAGGGTGCGCAGCTGATTGCTCGGCTCACGGTCGACAACCGCGTCGGTGAACTGGGCCCGGGCCACGCTACCGTCCGCCGCGAAGGCGGGGGCCGCGATCAACACTGCTACCAATGCCCCAAGGATAGCTTTCATTGTCACACTCCAGAGTTAGGGGGGAGGCCTCCTGACTAGGCAACAAACCTTAAACAAGGATTAAGGATTTTCCTTTGCATTTCAAGACCTTGTGTGACCTTTTTGCGACCAGGATGAGATTTGCCCTGGATTCAGGCGGTTAGCCGGTGCGGCGCTGTCGCCGCTTCACCGCCTCGGCGCGCAACAACAGGGCGGTCGCCGGCCAGAGTTGCGGCCCCTGGATGCCGCTCGAGGTGAGCGCGGCACCGGGCAACACCAGACCGTCGGCCGCCAGCGCCTCCAGCGCCGGCGTTCGCAGCCGCGCGCCCGCCGGTGCCGGGGCGGCGAGTCGAAGCCGGTAGTCGCGGCCGGGATCGAGCCCCGGCAGGCGCAGCCGCGGCGGGATGCGGTAGGGGCTGCTGGCCATCTGCAGCACCGCGAAAAGCCCTTCGTCGCCGGCGGCGTCGACGGTTCCCAGGGTCATCCGCGCGGCCTCGGGCGGATCGTCGGCGCGGACCATCCGGCCGCCATGCAGCAATGGGCGTAACCGCTTGTAGCGCTCGATCCATTCGGCGAGGGCCGTCGCCTCGTCCTCGTCGAGCCGGGTGACGTCCATCTCCAGGCCGAAATGGCCGAACAGCGCGACGGCGGCGCGGAAATCGAGGCTGGTGCGGCGTCCGGTCGTGTGGCCGGGCGAGGGGCCGACATGGGCACCCATCGTCTCCAACGGCAGGAAGCGGGCAAAGCCGCGCTGGATGGTCGCGCGCTCCACCGGGTCGTTGCTGTCGCTCGGCCAGAAGCGCTGGACATGCGGCAGGATGCCGAAATCGACCCGCGCCCCGCCGGAGGCGCAGCTCTCGATCTCGACGGTCGGGTGGGCCGCCCGCAACCGGTCCAACAGGGCGTACAGGGCCAGGGTCTGCCGGCGATAGGCGGCGCGCCCGGCCGATCCGGCCGGGGCCAGGTCGCGGTTCATGTCCCATTTCAGATAGGCGATCGCGTGCGCCCGCAGCAATCTGTCGAGAGCGTCGAACAGGAAGTTCGAGACGTCGGTCCGGCAAAGATCGAGGACGAGCTGGTTGCGGCCGGTCGGCCGCGGGTGCCGGTCGAGGGCCAGCGCCCAGTCCGGATGGGCGCGATAGAGGGCGCTGTCGGGATTGACCATCTCCGGCTCGACCCACAGCCCGAAATCCATGCCCAGCTCGCGGACATGCCCGATCAGCGGATCCAGGCCGTCGGCGTATTTGCGCGGGTCGGGCGTCCAGTCGCCGAGCGAGGTGGTGTCGTCGTCGCGCAGGCCGAACCAGCCATCGTCGAGCACGAAGCGCTCGACGCCGAGGGCGGCGGCCCGATCGGCGAGCGCCGTCAGTTGCTCCAGCCGGTGATCGAAATACACCGCCTCCCAGGTGTTCAGATGGACCGGCCGCGGCCGCATGGCGCCGCTGGGCCAGCGCAGCAGCCGGCCGCGGACGAAGCGATGGAAACGGTCGGACAGCGCGTTCAGCCCGGTCTCGGCAAAGGCGGCATAGGCGGTCGGCGTCCGGTAGCTCTCTCCCGGCGCCAGGATCACCTCGCCGGGCATCGGCAGCTCGCCGAGCTGGACCGCCCGGGCGCCATCGACCGTCGTCTCCACCAGCAGCCGGTGATTGCCGCTCCAGCCGAGGTGGAAGCCGTAGACGGTGCCGGTTTCCTCGCCGAAACCGGGCCGGCCGGCGATCAGCCCGGGGAAGGCGTCGTGCGATGTGCGCCCGCGGCGGTTGTCGCGCAGGACCACGCCCTGGCCGAAATCCAGGCGGCGCTCGTGGAATTCCCGGTTCCATTGCCCGTCGAAAACCAGCCCCTCGCCGCACTCGGCCGGCAGCGGCAGCACCGCCGCCGCGCACCAGTCGAGGCGATAGGGCCCGTCGCCGGTATTCGTCAGAGCGGCGTGAGAGGCCAGAACGCCGGTGTCGGCATCCACCTCGAGCATCAGGGCGAGGGTAAGCCCGGCGGCGGCATCCTCCAGCCGGACGGTGGCGCGCCCGTCGGCACACTCCGTGTCGATCAGGCGGAACGCGGTCGCCCAGGCGGTGCCGTCGGCCCGGCTGCCGGCCAGACCGGGCTGGCCGAAGGCGCCGAAACCGATCTCCGGCACCAGGCTCGGCGGCACGTCCTCGTCCAGGGCGTTGTTCGGCACCGGCCGCGCCTGGATGTCGGCCAGGGCGGCGAGATCGATGCCGGCCGGCAACGCCGGCCCCCAATGTCGGACCAGCGGAACGCCCGGGCCGCGCGTATCGATCAGCAGGCTGGTGCCGTCGCCGTCCAGCCGGATCAGGCGCGGTTCGGCCAAGTCAGCCCTTGACGCCGCCGAGGGTCAGCCCGGCGATGAAATGGCGCTGCATCAGGAAGAACATCGCCACCGGCGGCAGGGCGGCGACGATCGAGCCGGCGGAGATCAGGTTCCACGACCCGATCCATTGGCCGCG
>JABDIP010000169.1 GCA_013003675.1 Inquilinus sp. | reverse complement strand
GTCGCCATCATCAGCAGCAGGATGAGCACGCCCAGCATCCACAGCAGCTCGCGCGGCGCCTTGTAGGAGCCGTAGTAGAGCCCGCGGAAGGTGTGGATATAGACGACGATGAAGAACATCGACCCGCCGTTCATATGCAGGTAGCGGAGCAGCCAGCCGTAGTTCACGTCGCGCATGATGTGCTCGACGCTTTCGAAGGCGTAGTCGGTATGCGGCGTGTAATGCATGGCGAGGAAGATCCCGGTGAGGATCATCGTCACCAGCACCACCATCGCCAGGGCGCCGAAATTCCAGAAATAGTTGAAGTTTCTCGGAGTCGGGAACTGCCCGTACTCGCGATCGAGCATCGTGAAGATGGGCAGCCGCGAATCGATCCAGCGGATCACCGGATTGCTGAACTGGCTGGTTTGCCCCTGTGCCATGGACCGTCGGTCTCCCTTGCCTGCCGGCGATTAGCCGACCCGGATGCGATCGTCTGCGAGGAATTCATAGGGCGGCACGACCAGATTCGTCGGTGCCGGCCCGCGGCGGATCCGCCCGGAGGTATCATAGTGAGAGCCGTGGCAGGAGCAGAACCAGCCGCCGAACGAGCCGCGCAGATCGGTCGGCCGCTGGCCCTGGGGCACACAGCCGAGATGGGTGCACACACCGACCAGCACCATCCATTCCGGCCGCTCCGCCCGCTCGCCATCGGCTTCCGGATCGGGCAGTTCGGCCACCTCGACCGACCGTGCCTGCTCGATCTCCGCCTCGGTGCGGTGCCGCACGAAGACCGGCGAACCGCGCCACATCACGGTGATCGCCTGGCCCTCGACCACCGGCGCCAGATCGATCTCGATGGTCGATATCGCCAGCGTATCGGCGGACGGGTTCATGCTGTCGATGAACGGCCACGCGAGCGCGCCCGCGCCGACCACGGTCATGGCGCCCGCCGCGAGGACCAGGAAGTCGCGCCGGTCTTCGCCGTCGCCGTGCCCGGTGGGTTCGGATTGTGTGGTGTCCGACATGCCTGAGATGTTCCCGAGTGGTTCCCGAACGGGGCCCGATGATCTGCCGCCCGCCGCAAATCTACGCGAGTCGGGCGACCGGTGATATTGATATAGCGCACGGAATCGCGCAGGTCGCGCGCGTCGATATACATCGGCGCCCGCCGGTTTGCCAACCGGCAAAAGGCCCCGCCGGCGGCGCCGACGGTGCCAAAGCATTCACCCGCGCCCGGATGACGAGCCGATGCGACTGGTCCTCTACCAGCCCGACATACCGCAGAACACCGGCGCCATGATGCGGCTGGCCTCCTGTCTCGGCGTGGCCGTCGACCTGATCGAACCCTGCGGATTCGTGCTCGACGACCGGCGCCTGCGCCGCGCCGGCATGGATTATCTCGATCACCTGGAATGGCGCCGATGGCGGAGTTGGGAGGCTTACGCCGCCGCGTCCCACGCCGGCCGCCTGGTTCTGCTGACGACCGCCGGCGATTCGCGCCACGACGCGTTCGCCTTCGCCGCCGACGACCGGCTGATGGTTGGCCGCGAGAGTGCCGGCGTGCCGGAATCGATACACCGGGCCGCCGACGACCGGCTGTCGATCCCGATCCGGCCGGAGACCCGCTCGCTGAACGTCGCGATGGCGGCGGCGATCGCCCTTGCCGAGGGGTTGCGGCAGTGCAAGAGGTGGCCCGCCTGACCGTTGCCTCCGGGGCCTGTTGCGGTCGGGCGTCGGATGGTATTCGCTGGCGGCGCAACCCGGCTCGAGGATCGATCGTACCCATGGCACAGGCTTCAGGCGTCCCCAAGATGGCCGGAACCGTCCCCTCCGAGAACCAGAAGGCGGCCGCGGTCGCCTGGTTCGAGGGGCTGCGAGACCGCATCTGCGCCGCCTTCGAGCAGATCGAGGACGAGCTGACCGGCACCTTCGCCGAAAGGCCGCCGGGTCGCTTCGAGCGCACCGCCTGGCAGCGGCCCGACCCGTCGGCGGCCGAGGGCGGCGGCGGCGTGATGTCGCAGATGCACGGGCGGGTCTTCGAGAAGGTCGGGGTGAACGTCTCCACCGTCCACGGCACCTTCACCGAGGAATTCCGCGACCGCATCCCCGGCGCGGCGGGGGACGGCCGCTTCTGGGCCAGCGGCATCAGCCTGGTCGCGCATATGCGCAGCCCGCTGGTGCCGGCGGTGCACATGAACACGCGCCAGATCGTGACCTCGGTCGGCTGGTTCGGCGGCGGCGCCGACCTGACGCCGATGGTGCCCGACGAGGCCGACACCAAGGCCTTCCACGCCGCGCTGAAAGCCGCCTGCGACCGGCACTCCGACAGCTACTACCCGCGTTTCAAGAAATGGTGCGACGAGTATTTCTTCCTGCCGCACCGCGACGAACCGCGCGGGGTCGGCGGCATCTTCTACGACAATCTGGATACCGGCGATTGGGACGCCGATTTCGCCTTCACCCGCGATATCGGCCAGGCGTTCCTGGCGACCTATCCCGACATCGTCCGCCGGCATATGAACCGGTCCTGGACCGAGGAGGAGCGGGCGCACCAGTTGTCCCGGCGCGGCCGCTACGTCGAATTCAACCTGCTGTACGACCGTGGCACGGTGTTCGGCCTGAAGACCGGCGGCAATGTCGATGCGATCCTGATGTCGCTGCCGCCGGTCGCAACCTGGCCATGATTGCGCAATACCCTATCTGTCTTGGTATCCGTACCTGCGAAGGGGAAGATGGCCATGCGGCGACTCTGGGCGGCAACCGCTGTAACGCTGCTGCTGGCCGCACCGGCGGCCTGGGGCGCGGCGTTGCCCGACGCCTTCTATGGCCGTTGGATCGGCAGCGGGCTGGCGGAAGGCATCGACACCCGCGCCCTGGAGTTGTCGCCACGCGACCTCGACGTGTCCATCGAACCGGACGATGACGGCTTTCGCGTGCAATGGACGACGGTGATCCGCGAAGCGGCGAGCCCGGCGGCGAATACCCGTGAGCGTGCCGCCAGCCTGACCTTCCAACCGACCGACCGGCCCGGCGTCTTCAGCGCCAAGGAGTCCGGCAATCCACAGGATGGCGGCGTGTTGAGCTGGGCGCGGCTGGCCGGGGATACCCTCAGCGTCTTCCAGATGGCGATGACCGATCGCGGCGGCTTCGCCTTCACCGCCTACGCCCGGACCCTGACCGACACCGGCATGGCGCTGGAATTCAGCCGCTTCACCGACGGCGTGCCGGAACGCCGGGCGACCGGCCGGCTGGTCAGGATGGAGCGCTGAGCCATGAGCCTGCTTCGCCCCGGCGTCCTTTTCGTATGGCTGACGATGCTGACAGTTCCGCTGGCCGGAGCCGAAGCCGCCGACGACTTGGCCAAGCCGTTCCTCGGCACCTATGTCGGCACCGCCCAGATCCTCGATGAGGCGGGTCAGGTGCTGGAAACCCGCGACATGGACATCACCATCGCCGAGGGCCAGCGCGGCGCCTTCACCGTCACCTGGATCAACGTCACCCTGGTCGATGGCCGCCGCGACGTGCCCGGCGTAAAGCGCCGGGTCGACACGGTGACGCTGGCGCCGGGACCGGAGACGGGCATCTATCTCGAGGAATCGAGACGCAGCCTGTTCGCCCGCCGGCGCGAGACCGATGTGATGAAAGGCGAGCCGTTGCGCTGGGCGCGCATCGACGGCAACCGCCTCGGCATGTTCTCACTGGTCGTGCTCGAGGATGGCGGTTATTCGCTGCAGAGCTATGAGCGCATCCTCACCGATATCGGCATGGACATCGAATTCCGCCGCG
>JABDIP010000153.1 GCA_013003675.1 Inquilinus sp. | reverse complement strand
AAGGACGCGGCGCGGATGTCGGTCGCCAAGAAACTCGGCGCCGATCACACCATCGACGTGCAGCGGGAGGATCCGCTGGCGCGGATCATGGAGATCACCGGCGGCCGGGGCGTCGACGTCGCGCTGGCCTGCACCGCCGGGGCCGGCACGCTGCCGATCCTGCTCGGCGTCGAGGCGCTGAAGCGCAAGGGCGGCACCCTGCTGATGCAGGGCGAGATGGCGGAGTTCCCGAATTTCCCGGTCGGCCGGGTGACGGTGAAGTACATCACCATCAAGAGCGCGCGGGGCCACAGCTATCGCTCGTGCGAGCTGGCGCTGCAGCAGCTCGCCTCGAAACGCTTTCCGCTCGACCTGGTCACCACCCACACCTACGGGCTGAAGGCCGCCGATCTGGCGATCAAGTCGGTCGGCGGCGAGGGCGAGGAGGGGGTGATCCACGTCTCCCTGCTGCCGTGGCAGGACAACAATGCCTGAGGCGGCCGGCGCCGATGTCCGGACCGGCCCCACGGCGATGAGCGACCGCATTCCCGTCACCGTGCTGACCGGCTATCTCGGCGCCGGCAAGACGACGCTGCTGAACCGCATCCTGGCCGAGGATCACGGCCGGCGCTATGCGGTGATCGTCAACGAGTTCGGCGAGATCGGCATCGACGGCGAACTGATCGTCAGCGCCGACGAAGAGCTGTTCGAGATGAACAACGGCTGCATCTGCTGCACCGTGCGCGGCGATCTGATCCGCACCCTGCGCGGCTTGCTGGCGCGGCGCGGCGGGTTCGACGCCATCGTCGTGGAGACGACCGGCCTCGCCGATCCGGGGCCGGTGGTGCTGACCTTCTTCGTCGATGCCGTGCTGCAGGAAGCGACCGTGCTCGACTCGGTGACGACGCTGGTCGACGCCAGGCATGTCGGCCGGCGCCTCGACGACAGCCGCGAGGCGGTCGAGCAGGTCGCCTTCGCCGACCAGATCATCCTGAACAAGATCGACCTGGTGTCGGACGAGGAACTGCGCGCGGTCGAGGCCCGGCTGCTGCGGTTGAACCCGCAGGCGCCGGTCTACCGTGCCCGGCGTGCCGATGTCGCGCTCGACACGATCCTTGGCCGTGGCGGTTTCGATCTCGGCCGTATCGCCGTGCGCGTGCCCGCCGCCGCCAACCCGCCCCACGGCGCGCCGGGCCATGTGCATGATGACGGGTGCGGCGCCGCGGGCGATGCGCACCGCCATGACCACGACATCGGCAGCGTGGCGCTGGTCTCCGACAGGCCCATGGACGCGGACCGGGTCGGTGCCTGGCTCGAGGAGTTGCTGGCCGCCAAGGGACAGGACATCCTGCGCGCCAAGGGCATCGTCGCCGCCGCCGGCGAGGACCGGCGCCTCGTCTTCCAGGCGGTGCACATGGTGCTCGACGGGGATTGGCAGCGGCCCTGGCGCCCGGGCGAGCGGCGGCAGAGCCGGATCGTCTTCATCGGCCGCGATCTCGACGCGGCCGCGCTGCGCGCCGGCTTCGACGCCTGCGCCGCGGTGCCGGCAGCATCGCCGGTCGCGTAGGCAAGGCCACGACGGGGGAAACGCCATGGCAGTCGTCGTCCGAAACATCCGCCGCGCCAACCAGGGCATCGTCGATGGCTTCGCCACGTTCGGCGTCGCCACCGTGCACGAGGCGCAGGGGCGGAGCGGGTTGCTCGCCCCGGCGATCCGGCCGATCTATCCCGGCGCCCATATCGCCGGTAGCGCGGTCACGGTCAGCGTGCCGCCCTGCGACAACTGGATGATCCACGTCGCCATCGAGCAGGTCCGGGACGGCGACATCCTGGTGGTGGCGCCGACCTCCTTTTCCGATGCCGGCTATTTCGGCGAGTTGCTGGCGACGGCGCTGATCGCCCGCGGCGTGCGCGGCCTGGTGATCGATGCCGGCTGCCGCGACATCCGCGACCTGACGCGAATCGGCTTTCCGGTGTGGTCGAAAGGCGTCTCCGCCCAGGGCACGGTGAAGGAGACCGTGGGCAGCGTGAACGTGCCGGTGGGCTGCGGCGGGCAGCTGGTCGAGCCCGGCGACGTGGTGGTCGCCGACGATGACGGCGTGGTCGTGGTGCCGCGCCGGCAGGCGGCCGCCATCCTCGACGCGTCGCGCAAGCGCGAGGAGCGCGAGGCGGAGGTCCGCAAGCGCTATGCGGCCGGCGAACTCGGCCTCGACCTCAACGACATGCGCCCCCGCCTCGCCGAGAAGGGGTTGACCTATGTCGACCAGGAGGCGGAGGAGTGAAACCGGGCGCGGCAGGCAAGAGGAAGGATCCGGCGCCATGATGGTCATCGACTGCCACGGCCACTACACGACGGCGCCGCCGCAGCTCCAGGCGTTCCGCGACGGCCAGATCGCGCGGCTCGACGATCCCGGGCTGCCGGCGCCGGAACTGGCGGCGATCGGCGACGACGAGATCCGCGAGAGCGTCGAGACCAACCAGCTCCGGCTGCTGCGCGAACGCGGTGCCGACATGACGATCTTCTCGCCCAAGGCGTCGGGCATGGCGCACCACATCGGCGACGAGGCGATGTCGCGGGACTGGACGCGGGCCTGCAACGATCTGATCCGCCGGGTCGTCGGGCTGTTCCCCGACCAGTTCATCGGCGTTTGCCAGTTGCCGCAATCGCCCGGCGTGCCGATCGCCCATTCGGTCGAGGAACTGGAGCGCTGCGTGCTCGATCTCGGCTTCGTCGGCTGCAATCTGAACCCGGACCCGTCCGGCGGCCATTGGACCGCGGCGCCGCTGACCGACCGCTCGTGGTATCCGTTCTACGAGAAGCTGGTCGAACTCGACGTGCCGGCGATGATCCACGTCTCGGCCTCCTGCAACCCCAACTTCCACCATACCGGCGCCCACTACATCAACGCCGACACCACCGCCTTCATGCAGTTCCTGCAGGGCGATCTGTTCCGCGATTTTCCGGAGCTGCGCTTCATCATCCCGCATGGCGGCGGCGCGGTTCCCTATCATTGGGGGCGCTATCGCGGCCTCGCCGACATGCTGAAGCGGCCGCCGCTGGCCGAGCATGTGATGCGCAACGTCTATTTCGACACCTGCGTCTATCACCAGCCGGGCATCGACCTGATGTTCCGGGTGATCGACATCGACAACATCCTGTTCGGCTCGGAGATGGTCGGCGCGGTGCGCGGCATCGATCCGGAGACCAGGCAGTATTTCGACGACACCAAGCGCTATATCGATGCCCTCGATATCCCCGATTCCGACAAGCGCAAGGTGTTCGAACTGAACGCCCGGCGCGTCTATCCGCGCCTCGACGCGGCGTTGAAGGCGCGCGGCAAATAGCCATTCCGCACTGAGTTCGATCGCGTCTCGCCGGAACGGTGCGGGCTAGAGCCGCCGGTCCGGGCAACCGGCGGCCGCTCGCCGACCCTCCCCACCCATCTGCCGATGCGGGCCGGTACGCCGGCCTTGGCGCTTGGCTTAGGCCGGCAATATGCGGTCGGTTCGGGTTTCCGAAAATATCAGCGGGATACAACTAAAAGGGGACCAATTCGTTACAAATTCTTCAACTTATCGGAATAGGTGTTCCACATGCAGGAACAGCCGCGCCTGCCTGCGCGGTGCCCGACCCACCTGCAGCAGATCACGCGATCCGAAGGAAACTGCTATGAAACGGAATTCCACTCTCATTGCCGCGGTGGTGATCCTGCTGATCGCCGCCGCGGCTGCGGGCTGGGTGTTCGTCGGCGATACGATGACGCCCAAGGAGACGGTCGCCGAGTTCTACCGGGGCAAGACGATCGAGTTGAAGATCGGCTACAGCCCCGGCGGCGGCTATGACGGCTATGCGCGCGTGCTGGCCCGGCATATGGGCCGGCACATCCCGGGCAACCCGACGATCATCCCGACCAACATGTCGGGCAAGGGCAGCCTGCTGCTGACCAACCACCTCTACAACGAGGCGCCGCGCGACGGCACCGTGTTCGGGATCATCGGCCGCGGCATCGCGATGGAGCCGCTGCTCGGCGGCGACGAGACGAACTTCCTGCCGACCCGGTTCAACTGGATCGGCAGCCTGAACAACGAGGTCAGTGTCTGCGTCGCGTCGCGCGCCTCCGACGTGCGCCGGTGGGAGGACCTGATGACCCGCGAACTGGTCGTAGGCGGCACCGGCTCCGGCTCGGATACGGACACGCTGCCGACGCTGCTGGGCAACATGTTCGGCGCCCGGCTGACCCTGGTCTCCGGCTATCCCGGCGGCAGCGACATCCTCCGCGCCATCGAGAAGGGCGAGGTGCAGGGACGCTGCGGCTGGTCGTGGGGTTCGGCGCGCAACAACGACCTGATCACCAACGGCCAGGTCTATGTGCTGCTGCAAATGGCGTTGCAGAAGCACCCCGACCTGCCGAACGTACCGTTGATCATGGATCTGGCGCGCAACGACGACGACCGCAGTGTGCTGTTGCTGCTGTTCGCCCGTCAGGCGATGGGCCGGCCCTTCGTCGCGCCTCCGGGCGTGCCGGAGGATCGGATGGCGGCGCTGCGCCGGGCCTTCGACCTGGTCGTGCGCGACCCGGTCTTCCTTGCCGACGCGGAGCGCGAAGGCCTGGAGATCCAGCCAGCCAACTATCAGGTCATCCAGGATGTGATCGAGCACGTCTATCAGGTGTCGACGCCGACCCTGGTGGCGCGCGCCTCGGCGCTGGTCTCCAACTAGGCCGACCGGCGGATCCTGTCACGGGCCGCCCGCGACCCGCCCGATCCGGGGGGCGTCGCGGGCGGCCCGCTGTCGTTTGGTGGCCGCACCCTGGATAGATATCTAGAGGCTGATTCACGCATCGCACCTTTCCGGTGAGATGCGATCAGGCTCTTGTTTCCCGCCGCCCGATCGCCCCTATATGGTCTTGGCGAGAGGGTCGGGCGGGGACGCCCACCTTGTGTCGGTTCGGGATCGCGGCGATGGATTCGATCACCCAGTTCCTGCTTGGCGCCAGCATTTCCGGCGCCGCCCTGGGCAGCCGCCTGGGCGGCCGGGCCTTGCTGATCGGCGGCCTGGTGGCGACGATCCCCGACCTCGATTCCTTCGTGCCGCTGGGCAACGCCATCGACACCATGACCCATCACCGCGGTGCCAGCCATTCGCTGTTCGTGTTGAGCGCCGCGGCGCCGGCGGTAGCATTCGCGGTGACCCGGCTGGCCCCCGCTACCCGGCCGCACTGGCGGCGGGTGCTGGCGACGGTGTGGTTGTGCCTCGTCACCCATCCGCTGCTCGACGCGCTGACCACGTACGGCACGCAGATCTTCTGGCCGCTGGATGTCGGCGCCCCGGTCGCGGTGCCGGCGGTGTTCATCATCGACCCGGTCTATACGGTGCTGCTGCTGGTCGGGGTGTTGGCGGTGTGGCTGATGCGCCGCAATCGGCCCCGTGCGTTACGCCTGAACCGGGCCCTGCTGGCGGCCGGCACGCTCTATCTCGGCCTCGGCCTCGCCGGCCATGCGGTGGTGCGCGGGCAGGCGGAGGGCCATCCCGACTTCGCCGGGCTGCCGGTCCATGTGCAGCCGGCGCCGTTCAATATCGTCTTCTGGCAGGTGCTGGCGGTGGCCGACGACCACTACGTCACCGGCCTGGCCACGCCGCTGTCCTCCACGATCGGCAAAGTGGCGCGGCACGCCCGGCTGGCGGTGCCGGGCGAGGGGTTCGAGCCGTCGGACTCGGTGCGCCGCCTGGAATGGTTCACCGACGGCTTCTACACCTATCGCGACACCGGCGGCGGGTTGGCGATCACTGACCTCAGGATGGGCTATCACCCCAGCTTTGCGTTCTCCTTCGACATCGCCCGCCGCCGCGACGGGGCGCTGGCGGCCATAACACCGGTCCACGCGGCCGCCGGACCGCCAATGTCCGAGGCAATCGGACAGATGCTGGCCCGCGTGCCGGGTCTGATCTGAGAGCGGCGGCCGGCCGGCGCCGGTTCGGTTCGCCCGGGACATCGACCCGGACGAGGCGTAGATTGGGCCGGTCGGTGCGCGACCCGGCCGATTTGAGGCGGAGGGCCTGGCGGGCATGATTTCGCTGCCGTTCCGAAACCCTGCTTTCCGGCAGCCGCCACGGGCCGCGCCCGAAGACCCCGGTGCCAGGTCCGGCGGCCGGCGCAAGACCGCGACCCTGTTTCTTGCCGGCGATGTCATGACCGGGCGGGGCATCGACCAGATCCTGCCGCATCCGGGCGACCCGCGCCTGTTCGAGGGGTATCTGAGCTCGGCAACCGACTATGTCGGCTTGGCCGAGTCGGCGAACGGGCCGATCGCGAAACCGGTCGACTTCGCCTATGTCTGGGGCGACGCCCTCGAAGAACTGGCGCGTTACCGGCCCGACCGGCGGATCATCAACCTGGAGACCGCGGTCACCCGGAGCGACGATGCGGAACCGAAGGGCATCAACTACCGCATGAACCCCGCCAACCTGCCGGTGCTGACCGCCGCCGCGATCGATTGTTGTGTCCTGGCCAACAATCATGTGCTGGATTGGGGGCGTGCCGGCCTGTTGGAAACGCTAACGAGCCTGGACGCGGCCGGCCTTAGGACAGCCGGCGCCGGCCGGACGCTTCGTGAGGCGGCAGCGCCTGCGCTGCTGCCGCTGGCCGGCGGCGGCAGGGTGATCGTCGTCGCGCTCGGCTCGGCGAGCAGTGGCATCCCGCGCTGGTGGGGCGCCAAGGCGCGCGAGCCCGGGATCAACCTGCTGCCCGATCTGTCGCCGGGCACCGTCGCCGAATTGGCCGAGTCGGTCCGGGCCGCCAAACGGCCGGGCGACATCGTCGTCGCGTCGATCCACTGGGGCGGCAACTGGGGCTACGAGATCCCACGCGCTCAGATCGACTTCGCGCATGGGCTGATCGAGCAGGCCGGGGTCGACATCGTGCACGGCCACTCCTCCCACCACCCCAAGGCGATCGAGGTCCATCGCGGACGGCTGGTGCTGTACGGCTGCGGCGACCTGCTCAACGACTACGAGGGCATCGGGGGGTACGAGGCCTATCGGGGCGATCTTACCCTTATGTACCTTCCGACGATCGAGACCTCGACGGGCGCCCTGGTCGGACTGACCCTGGTTCCGCTGCGGATCCGCAACTTCCAGCTCCATCGGGCCGATGGGGAGGACGCCGCGTGGCTTTCCGCCATGTTGAATCGCGAAGGGCGACGCTTCGCGACCGGCGTCCGCACGGCGGCGGATGGTAGCCTCCGGCTGGTATGGGGCTGACCGGCCGCCGCCGCCGAGGGCGACAGGAAGAATCGTTCGGACCCTCTGTTTTGGGCCTTCCCCATCACGTTGGTTAGTGCTCAGACTGAGACCGCGCGTATGGCCGGCGCTGGGCGGCCTCTTCGCCGTCGGAGGCAACCGCATCATGAGAAGGTCGAGATCGGCACGCGACCGGAGAAGCGCCGGCGGTTCACAGATCGTCCAGCCGCCGTGCCGGAACCACCGCAACCGCTATCCGCCGATGGAGATCTTTTCCGCCGACCAGATCGAGGCGATCCATCTGGCCTCGCTGGCGGTGCTGCGCGATACCGGCATGAACTTCATGCTGCCGGAGGCGGTCGACATCCTGACGCGGGAGGGCGCGCGGGTCGACGATGACGGCATCCGGGTGCATTTCGACCCGGAGATGGTGATGGAGAAGATCCGCACCGTGCCCGGCGAATTCACCCTGCACGCCCGCGATCCGGCGAACAGCGTGCGCATGGGCCGCGACAACATCGTCTTCTCCTGTGTCGCCAGCACGCCGAACGTCTCCGATCTCGACCGCGGCCGGCTGACCGGCAATCTCGAGGATTTCCGCAACCTGCTGCGGCTGACCCAGAGCCTGAATACGGCCCAGGTGGTCGGCGGCTATCCGGTCGAGCCGGTCGACACCGATGTGCGCCTGCGCCACCTGATCTGCGTATCGGAGATGGCCAAGCTGACCAGCAAGCCGCTATCGGGCTATTCGCTTGGCCGCGAGCGCATCGAGGACGCGATCGAGATCGTCCGCATCGCCCGCGGCATCGACCACGAGACGCTGCTGCGCGAGCCGTCGATCCACTCCATCGTCAACGCCAACTCGCCCCTGGTCTACGACAAGCCGATGCTGCTCGGCGCCATGATCCTGGCCGAGCACAACCAGGCCGTGGTCTACACCCCGTTCACCCTGTCCGGGGCGATGGCGCCGATCACCATCGCCGGCGCCCTGGTCCAGCAGAACGCCGAGGCGCTGGCCGGCCTGGTGTTCAGCCAATGCGTCAATCCCGGCGCGCCGGCGATCTATGGCAGCTTTACCTCGAATGTCGACATGAAGACCGGATCGCCCGCTTTCGGCACGCCGGAATACGCCAAGGCGACCATCGCCAGCGGCCAGCTCGCGCGCAAATACGGCGTGCCGCTCAGGGCCTCGAACGCCACCGCCTCGAACGCGCCCGACGCCCAGGCCGCCTATGAGTCGCAGATGTCGCTCTGGGCCTGCGTCATGGGCGGCGTGAACTACGTCAAGCACGGCCTCGGCTGGCTCGAGGGTGGGCTGTGCACCAACTATGAGAAATTCATCATCGATGCCGAGATGGTGCAGATGATGATCGCCTTCCTGGAACCGGCGGTGGTCGACGAGGATGCCCTGGCGGTGGCGGCCATCGACGGGGTCGGCCCGGCCAGCCACTACTTCCAGTCGCCGCACACCATGGCCCGGTATGAGACCGCCTTCTACACGCCGATGCTGTCGGACTGGCGCAACTTCGAGACCTGGGAGGATGCCGGCTCGGTCGACGCCACCCGGCGCGCCAATGGCATCTGGAAGCAACTCCTGGCCGAATACGAGCCGCCGCCGATGGACTCGGCGATCGAGGAGGAGCTCGACGCCTTCGTCGCCCGCCGCACCGCCGAGGGCGGGGCGCCGCCGCTGTGACCGAAAGCCGGGGTAGGCAGCCATGACCGCAACCTATGACGCCGTCGTCATCGGCGCCGGGGTGATCGGTACCTCGATCGCGCTCGGGCTCGCCCGCAAGGGCCTCAAGCCGCTTTGCGTCGACATGGGCGCCGAGGCCGGCCACGGCTCGACGTCCGGCTCCAGCTCGATCATCCGGCCGTTCTATTCCACGGTCGACGGTGCCTCGATCGCCTATGAGGCGCATTTCTACTGGAAGGACTGGGCCGGCTTCCTCGGCGCCGAGGACGAGCGCGGCCACACCCGCTATGTGAACACCGGCAATCTGGTCGTCAAATGCGACCGCAACGATCACATGCGGAAGCTGCTGGCGATGCTCGACCGGATCGGCTGCCCCTACGAGGAATGGAGCTGCGAGCGGCTCAAGGAGCGCTTCCCGACGATCGTGTTCGACTCCTTCAGCCCAGCCAGGCGCTTCGAGGATGACGGCTTCGGCGAGCCGAACGGCCGGCAGATCTCCGGCGCCGTCTTCATCCCGACCGGCGGCTACGTCACCGACCCGGCCCTCGCGGCGCACAACATGCAGCGGGCGGCCGAGGCCAACGGTGCCGTTTTCCGGTTCCGCTCCAAGGTGGCGGAGATCCTGACCGGGAACGGCCGGGTGTCCGGGGTGGCGCTGGCGGGCGGCGAGCGGATCGCCGCGCCGGTGGTGGTCAACGCCTCCGGGCCGCACTCCTACAAGGTCAACGGGCTGGCCGCCGGCGTGCTGGACGGCATGACCATCAAGACCCGCGCCCTGCGCGAGGAGGTCTGCCACGTGCCGGCTCCCGAGGGCATCGATTACGCTCGATCCGGCATGCACTTCTCGGACCCGGACACGTCGATCTACAGCCGGCCCGACTACGGCAACGACATGCTGCTCGGCTCGGAGGGGCCGGAGTGCGATGGGCACATCTGGGTCGATCCGGACGATTTCGACCGCGAATTCAGCGACCGGTGGCAGCTCCAGGTGATGCGCCTGGCCCAGCGCTTCCCGACGCTCGGCATTCCCAGCCGCACCAAGGGCGTGGTCGAGATGTACGACGTGTCGACCGACTGGATTCCGATCTATGACAAATCCGACCTGCCCGGCTTCTACATGGCGGTCGGCACCAGCGGCAACCAGTTCAAGAATTCCCCCATCGTCGGCCAGATGATGGCCGAGCTGATCGCCGCCTGCGAGGCCGGCCACGACCACGATGCCGAACCGATCCAATTCCCCCTCAGGCACACCGGCCTGACCGCCAATCTCGGCTTCTATTCGCGCAAGCGGGAGGTCAACGAGGAGTCGAGCTTCTCGGTTCTGGGCTGAAGGGCCTCAGCCGGCAGCGGCCGTCAGTGCCATGCGCGCCGCCGCCTCGGCGGGATCGAGTTCGAGCCGGCGGGGGCAGGCCGGCGCCAGGAATTTCGCGAAGGTCTCGAAGATCAGCGGGTGCAGCGCGGCGGCACGGCCGGAGAGGGCGACCGGCTGCGTCCCGACACGGGTCTCCAGCGCGCGGGCGAGGGCGGCCAGGGCTTCTCCGGCGTCGCGCAGGATGTCCTTGGCCACCGGATCGCCGGCGGCGGCCGCCTCGGCGACGGCGAGCGCCAACAGGCCGATGTGGCGGCGGGAATCGGCGTAGGCGTAGGCGCGGATCGCCAGCCAGTCGCGCCCGCCGACACGGGCCAACAGGGCTTCGGCCAGGGCGCCCGATGGCAGGTTCCCCGCGCGGTCGGCCTCGCGCATCAGCCAGCGCAGCGCCTGTTGGCCGATCGCGAAGCCCGAGCCGGCATCGTCGATCATGCAGCCATGGCCGCCGGCGCGGCTTTCCCGTCCGTCGGCGGCGACGTGCAGGGCGACGCTGCCGGTGCCGGCATAGACCAGGATACCCGGGCTGTCGGGGAAAGCGGCGCGATAGGCGATGGCGATATCGTTGACCACCGTGACCCGCTCCGGCGCGGCACCGACGCCGGCCGCCAGCATCGCGGCGACGGCGCCGGCCTCCGGCCCGGTGGCGGACAGGCCGGTGATGCCGGCGACCACGGCGTCGATCGTCGCGCCGCTGGCCCGGATGTCGGCGCAGAGCGTGCGCAGGGCGTCGATCGCCGACTGCCGCGCCGCGGCCTCGAACAGATGGCCGGCCAGCGGCGGGCCGGTGCCGCGCGCCAATGGGTCGCCATCCGTGTCGAGCACCACCCAGCGGCTCCCGCTGCCGCCGCAATCGAGGCCGAGCACGCTCATCGGCCGGTCGCCCCGGCCGGACAGGCGGCGGCGAAGCGGCGGGCGATCTCGCGCGGGTTGGTGATGGCGGTGCCGACCACCACGGCATGGGCGCCGGCGGCGAAGGCGGCGGCCGCCTGCTCCGGCGTCCACAACCGGCCCTCGGCGATCACCGGCACGGCGAGCCGGCCGGCGAGGCGGGCGACGAGATCGATATCCGGCTCCGGCCCCGGCGTCGAGTCGCCGGTATAGCCGGACAGGGTGGTGGCGACATAGTCGGCGCCGGCCTCGGCCGCCGCCAGCCCCTCCGCCTCGGTCGCCACGTCGGCCAGCACGGCGAGGCCCAGTTCGTCTCTGACCAGCGCGATCAACTCCGCCGGCGGCGGCCCCCGGCGCGGCCGGAATGTCGCGTCGAGGGCGAC
>JABDIP010000148.1 GCA_013003675.1 Inquilinus sp. | reverse complement strand
TCCTATTGGTGCTGCTGGCCACCGGTATGCCGATCGCCTTCGCCCTCGGCCTGGTCTCGATCGGCGCGCTGGTCCTGACCAGCGGCTGGGGGATCATGGAGATCGTCGGCGAGGTCTTCTTCGGCGGACTGGCCTCGTTAGGCCTGGTCTCGATCCCGATGTTCATCCTGATGGGCGCGGCAATCGCCTCCAGCCCGGCCGGCCGGGACCTCTACATCGCCCTCGATCGCTGGCTGACCCGCGTGCCCGGCGGTCTGGTGCTGTCCAATCTGGGCGCCTGCGCGATCTTCTCTGCCCTGTCGGGGTCGAGCCCTGCGACCTGTGCGGCGATCGGCAAGATGGGCATCCCGGAGATGACCCAGCGCGGCTATCCCAAGGACATCGCCGCCGGGTCGATTGCCGCCGGCGGCACGCTGGGCATCCTGATCCCGCCCTCGATCACCATGATCGTCTATGGCATCGCCACCGAAACCTCGATCGGCCGGCTTTTCCTGGCGGGAGTCGTGCCGGGGGCGATGCTGACCGGTATCTTCATGGCCTGGACCCTGTTCGCCTGCCACATCAAGGGCTACCGGTTCCAGGTCGGGGCCGGCCGCTTCTCGCTCGCCGAGAAGCTGGAGGCGCTGCCCCGCGTGCTGCCGTTCCTCGCCGTCGTCATCGGCATCCTGTTCGTGCTCTATGGCGGCGTCGCCACGCCGTCGGAGGCGGCCGGCGCGGGGGCGCTGTTCTGCATCCTGCTGGTCGTGGTGATCTACCGAATGTGGCAGGTCGCGCCGCTGGCCCGCACGTTCCGGGATTCGCTCAAGGAAAGCGTGATGATCATGATGATCATCGGCGCCTCGGAGCTGTTCTCCTTCGCCCTGTCGTCGATGTTCGTCACCCAGTCGATCGCAATCTGGATCGCCGACCTCGAGGTCAACCGGTGGGTGGTGATGGCGATCATCAACGTCTTCCTGCTGATCGCCGGATTCTTCCTGCCGCCGGTCGCGGTGATCCTGATGACCGCACCGATCCTGTTGCCGATCATCCTCGATGCCGGGTTCGACCCCTATTGGTTCGCCGTCATCCTGACCATCAACATGGAGATCGGGCTGATCACGCCGCCGGTAGGGCTCAACCTGTTCGTCATCAACGGCATCGCGCCGGACATCCCGCTGCAGACGATTCTGAAAGGGTCGCTGCCCTATGTTCTGTGCATGGTCTTGGCGATCTTCATCCTCTGCCTGTTCCCCGGCCTGGTGACCTGGTTGCCGAACCTGGTGATGGGGCAGCCGCTGTGAACTCGACGAGCTTCTTCCGCGACCTGTTGTCGACGATCTCGGATCGCGGGCGGACCCTGGTCGATCTCGGCCGCGGCCGCCCAGGCTCGGGCGAGGACCCTATCGCTCTCGGCCATCGCCTGGTCTCCGGACAGGGCGAGGCGTCCGGCGTGGCGCTGGCGGCGACCCTGCTCGCCGCCTACCGGGAGGCATCGGATGTCAAGAAGGACGCCTTCTTCGCCGAGTTGGCGGTCGGCTTCGGCGCCGATCCCGAGCGTTTGGCAAAGGCGGCGGAACGCTATCTGAGCAGCCGGGACCCCGAAGACGCCGAGGCCCTGCACCGGCTGGCCGAACCGCGCCGGCAGGAATTGCTGCGCCGGCTCAACCTGGCACCGGGCGGGACGGCGGCCCTGGTCGCCATGCGGCGTGAACTGTTGCGACGGCTCAAGGCCAGTCCACACCTGGCTGCTGTCGACCGGGACTTCGAGCACCTCTTCACGTCTTGGTTCAACCGCGGCTTCCTGGTGCTGCGGCGCATCGACTGGCAGACCCCGGCGGCGATCCTGGAGAAGATCATCCAATACGAGGCGGTGCATGAAATCGGCGGCTGGGAAGATCTGCGCCGCCGCATCGATCCGCCGGACCGCCGGCTCTATGCCTTCTTCCACCCGGCCCTGGTCGACGAGCCGTTGATCTTCGTCGAGGTCGCGCTAACCAGTGGGATTCCCGAGGCGATCGGCCCGATCCTGGCCGACAAGCGCCGGCCCCTGGCGCAGGGCAAGGCGACGACGGCGGTGTTCTATTCGATCTCGAACTGCCAGGCGGGCTTGCGCGGCATCAGCTTCGGCAATTTCCTGATCAAGCAGGTGGTCGAGGAGTTGTCGCGGGAACTGCCGAGTCTGCGCACCTTCGTCACGCTGTCGCCGGTGCCGGGATTCCGGCGCTGGCTGGCCAGCAACGCCGAGAAGGGGACGCTGCCCGGCGGCAAGCCGGCGGCGGGCGCGGTGGCGGTGCTCGACACGCCGGGCTGGCAGGAAGACGAGGCGACCCGTGCTGAGCTGCGGGCCGCGCTGATGCCGCTCGCCGCCCACTATTTCACCCAGGCGAAGACCGAGGGTGGCCGGCCGGTCGATCCGGTCGCCCGCTTCCATCTCGGCAATGGCGCGCGGCTGGAGCGGATCAACTGGTTCGCCGATGCCGGCGACAGCGGCATCGCCGCGTCGGCCGGCATCATGGTGAACTATCTCTACGACACGGCGGCGATCGAGGCGAACCACGAGGCCTATGCCAATGAGCGCACCGTCGTCGCCGCGCCGGGCATCCGCAAGCTGGCCAAGGCGCTGCCGGCCAGCGGGCCGGCGCTGCAATCGGCCTGACGGCGGAGGGGACCCGTGAAGGAAAGCCTGTTCGCGACGATCCGCGCGCGGATCGCTGACGGCAACCGGGTCGCGGTGCGCACGGCGGCAGGCGCCAGCGTGACCTATGGCGACCTGCTGGAGGCCTCGGGGCGCTATGCGTCCGCCCTGGTGGCGCTTGGCGTGCGACCCGGCGACCGGGTGGCAGTTCAGGTCGAGAAATCCCTGTCCACCTTGATGCTGTACCTCGGCGCGCTGCGGGCCGGCGCCGTCTATCTGCCGCTGAATACCGGCTACACCGCCGCGGAACTGTCCTATTTCCTCGGCGATGCCGAAGCGCGATTGCTGGTCTGCGATCCCGGCCGCTACGAGGCCCTGGCGGCGGTCGCCGCCGAGGCAGGGGTGGGCCGGGTCGAAACCCTCGACGCCGCCGGCCACGGCTCGATCTACGACCGGGCGATGGCGGCGCCGCCCGAATTCGAGGACGTGCCGCGCGGCGCCGACGATCTGGCCGCCATCCTCTACACCTCCGGCACGACCGGCCGGTCGAAAGGGGCGATGCTGAGTCACGGCAACCTCGCCTCCAACGCGCTGGCGTTGTGCGAGGCGTGGCGGATCACCGGCGACGACGTGCTGCTGCATGCCCTGCCGGTGTTTCACACCCATGGGCTGTTCGTCGCGATCAACACGACCCTGCTGGCCGGCGCCTCGATGATCTTCCTGCCGCGCTTCGATGCCGATCTGGTGGTCGAACTGCTGCCGCGGGCGACGACCATGATGGGCGTGCCGACCTTCTATAGCCGGCTGCTGGCGCACCCCGCCTTCGACCGCGCGCTGGTCGCCCATATGCGCCTGTTCGTCTCCGGCTCGGCGCCGCTCTCCGCCGAGGTGCACAAGGCGTTCCAGGCGCGGACCGGGCACGCCATCCTGGAACGCTACGGGATGACCGAGACCAACATGAACACCTCCAACCCCTATGAGGGGGAGCGGCGGCCGGGCACCGTGGGCATGCCGCTGCCGGGCGTGGAATTGAGGATCGCCGATCCGGAGAGCGGCAGAATTCTGGCGCAGGGCGAGGTCGGCGTGATCGAGGTGCGCGGCCCCAACGTCTTCCTGGGCTATTGGCGCATGCCGGAGAAGACCGCCGCGGAGTTCCGCGCCGACGGCTTCTTCATCACCGGCGATATGGGGCTGATCGATGCGCAGGGCTATGTGGCGATCGTCGGCCGCGACAAGGATTTGATCATCACCGGTGGCTTCAACGTCTATCCGGCTGAGGTGGAGGCGGAGATCGACGCCCTGCCGGGGGTCCGGGAATCGGCGGTGATCGGGGCGCCCCATCCGGATTTCGGCGAGGGCGTCACAGCGGTGATCGCCCCCGACACCGGGGCCGAGATCGACGAGAGCGGGGTGCGTCGGGCGCTGGAACACCATTTGGCCAAGTTCAAGGTGCCCAAACGGGTGCTCTTCGTCGACCAGTTGCCGCGCAACACCATGGGCAAGATCCAGAAGAACGCCCTGCGCGACACCTATCGGGACATCTACGCTCTCCCGGGATCGGATCGATAGGCCAGCCGCCGCGCGGAAACCGTCAGCCGCCCAGCGATCGCCGCCAATTCAGCGCGTAGGCCGCGAACGCCGTGTTGTCGGACGGCGGCAGGATACGGTCGCCGAGAAGTTCCGCCGCCGCTGTCCGGCCCTGTCCTGTCGCCAGCAGCGCGGCGCCGATGGCGGTGCCGGTGCCGGCCGATTGCTCGACGATGACCGGCCGGCCGGTGAAGGCGGCGAGAGCCCGCAGATAAATCGGGTCGCCCGCAAGCGGCCCTTCGACGATCGTCTCGCCCGCCGCGCCGGTCAGGGAGAGGCAGGTCTCGGTCATCAGGGCGAGATAGAGCCCGATCGCGGCGGCACGCAGCCGCCGCGCCAGCGATTGCGGATCGACCGTCCAGCGCCCGTGGCTCCTCGGGAACGGGCCGCTGCCGCGAACGAAGGAGGGCAGGATCATGACGCCGGTCTTGAGGATTTGGGCGAGGGCGGCCGGATCGGCGGTCTCGACCGCCCCGGCGGACAGAATCTCGAATTCGCGGCCGCCCATGAAACGGGCGGAGGCGACCGGATCGCCAAAGGCATCGACATTGGCGAGACTATCGCGGGTCGGGTCGAGCCGATCGATGTTGCCGCCGACCGCCAGGACGACGACCCAGGTGCCGGTCGAGACGGTGGCGAAGGGCGCGCGCCGCTGCAACAGATGGGGCAGCAGCGAGGCGTTCGAATCGTGGATGCCGCAGGCAACCGGCATGCCGGGCACGAGCCCCAGCCTTTGCGCGATCTCAGGTCTGACCAGCCCGATCGGGTCGAAGGCGGAGCGGACCGGTGCCAGCCTTTCCGACCAGCCGCATCTGGCGAGAAGCGAGGACGGTCGCCGCTGCGCCGGGTTCCATAAATCGGTATGGCAGCCGAGGGACGGCATCTCGGTGGCGGCGATGCCGGTCAGCCGCCAGACCCAGTATTGCGGATAGGTCAGGATCGCGGTCATCCGCGCGAAGGCATCCGGGAAGGTCGCCTGTTGCCAGAAAAGCTGCGCGCCCAGGTTCAGGCCAAGCGGCAGTCGCGGCGATCGGGTCTCGGCGAAGGCGGGCCTGACGGCATCGTACGCCGCCGACACGGTGTCCGGCCCGTCGTGCTCGTAGTCCAGGACCGGCATCGCCAGCCCGCCCTGGCCGAGAAGGGCGCCGCTCGCGCCGTGGCTGGTGACCGAGAGCGCGGCCGGCGGGTGCTCGCGGCTGAGATCGGCCAGCGCCTCTTCGAAGAAGGCCCACAAACGGTCGACATCGAAATGCGGATAGGGGCCGTCCGGGCGCACCTCGTTTGGTGCCTTGCGGACGGCGATCTCGACCCGCTCGGTCGTATCGACCAATGCCAGTTTGACGTTCGATTTGCCGACATCGAGCACGCCGACGATGCGCGGCTCGGCCATGGCGCGCTCACTCCATCTCGAACATCGTCTCGAGGGGGGCCGCCACCGGCTCGTTGTCAGGCCTGGTTTCCATGATGTCGGCCATGTGCGCCCACCACCGGCGCATCACCGGATGCGCCGGCAGCCGGTCCATGCCGTGGTCCGCGGTCCGCCGCAGGAGTCCGAACAGGATGCCGGTCTCCTCATCGAGATGGATCGAATAGTCGCTGATCCCGGCCTCGCGCAGCAACGCGGCCAATTCCGGCCAGATGGCGTCGTGGCGGCGCCTGTATTCGGCCTTCATGCCCGGTTTCAGCCGCATCTTGAAGGCGTAGCGCTCGCCATTCATCGGCCCATCCTCCAGCGCAGCCGCCGATACAGGATCGGTAACGCGATGACCGCGATCAGCAGCGCGCCGATGAAGATCGACATCACGATGCCGGGAACGTTCAGCAGGCCGAAGCCGAACGTCACCAACCCGATGATCACCGCCGCGATCACCACGCCGATAATGCTGCCGGAGCCGCCCAGGATGCTGACGCCGCCGAGCACGACCATCGTCACCACCTCGAGTTCCCAGCCGAAGGCGATCGACGGGCGCGTCGAGCCCAGCCGCGAGGTCAGCAGGATCGCGGCGACGCCCGACATCAGTCCGGTGCCGAGGAACAGCAGGAACTTGACCCGCTCGACACGGACTCCGGAAAAGCGGGCGCCGACCGGGTTGTTGCCGATCGCGAAGATCGTGCGCCCGAAGCTGGTCCGGTGCAGCAGGATCGCGAACACCGCGGCGAGCAGCAGCAGCAGGACCAGTTCGAACGAGAAGACCCACCACACATAGCCCTGTCCGAACCACGCGAAATCGGCGGGATAGCCCTTGTAGACGCCGTCGCCGAGGATGATGTAGGCGATGCCGCGAAACAGGCTCATCGAGCCGATAGTGACGACGATCGAGGCGAGCCCGAGGCGGGTGACCAGCAGGCCGTTGAAGGTGCCGCAGGCCAGGCCGACGGTCAGGCCGACCAGCACCAGGCCGGGCGTCCCGACCCCGACCTGCGCCGCGAATCCCATGATCGTCGAGGCCAGCGCGATGATCGAGGCGACCGACAGATCGATCTCGCCGGAGATGATCAACAGCGTCATCGCCAGGGCGATGATCGCCTTCTCGGTGAAATTGAAGGTCGCGTCGGACAGGTTCCAGACATTGAGGAAATAGGGCGACGCGAAGGAGTTTATCGCGAACACCGCGACCAGAACGACCAGCAGCAGGCTCTGCCAGCTCTTCAGCAGGTCGGCGCGGCGGCTGGTCAGCCGGTCGGGAATGTCTGGCCTGGCTTCGAAGGTCACGATACTGCCGCCTGCTTGAGGATGACCCGGCCCTTCTTGCGCTCGGCGCGGGCGTTCGAGATCACCGCGACGATGATCACCGCGCCGGAGATGGCCAGTTGCCAGAACGGCGAGACATCGATCACCGGCAGGGCGTTCTTGACGACGCCGAGGAAGAGGGCGCCGAGCACCGCACCGGCCACCGAGCCGATGCCGCCGGCGATGGAAATGCCGCCGATCACGCAGGCGGCGACGACCTCGAGCTCGAAGCCGGCGGCGATGTCCACATAGGCGATCGCATAGCGCGAGACCCACAGATAGCCCGACAGGCCGGCGACCGCGCCGGACAGGCAATAGGCATAGAATCGGGTCCGGCCGACATCGATCCCGGCATAGACGGCGGCGGTCGGGTTGCCGCCGACGGCGAAGAAGGCGCGGCCCAGCGGAGTCAGGGAAACCAGCACGGAGAAGCCGGCGACGATGGCGATGGCGACCCAGGTCAGCAACGGCAGGCCGAGCATCTGCAGCCGCGGCAGCGCCTTGAAGGCGACGCTCATCTCATGGGCGTTGATCCACTGTCCGTCGGACAGCACAAAGATCAGCCCCCGGAAGATCGTCAGCGTGCCGAGCGTCACCACGATGGGCGGGATGTCCAGTTTCCACACGAGAACACCGTTGGCGGACCCGAGGACGGCGCCGATCGCGACCGCGACGACCATCAGCGCCGGGATCGGCATGCCGGGATAGGCCGTGTTCAGCATGGCGACGATCATGCCGGTCAGCGCCAGATTGGAGGCGACCGACAGGTCGATGCAGCGGGTCAGGATCACCGTCATCTGGCCCAGGGCGAGAATGATCAGGATCGCCGTGTCGTTCAGCGCCGACGCCAGGTTGGCGGGCGCGGCGAAGGCCGGAAACCGCACTGCGATCGCCACGATCAGCGCGACGATGGCGGTCAGCAGGATGGCCTCGCGGCTCTTGGGCAGGAGTCTCACCTCACCGTCTCCGCGATGCCGCTGGCGGCGCGGACCAGGGTCTCGGCGTCGACCTCCGCGCGGTCGTAGGTGCCAACCATGCGGCCCTGCCGCATGACCACGATGCGATCCGAAATGCCGAGGATCTCCGGCAGCTCGGACGAAACCATGATCACGCTCAGCCCCTCCGCCGCGAGTTCGCCCATGAAGGCGTGCACCGCCGCCTTCGAGCCGATGTCGATGCCCTTGGTCGGTTCGTCGAGGATGATCGCCCGCGGCCTTGTGGCCAGCCATTTGGCGATCACCACTTTCTGCTGGTTGCCGCCCGACAGCGTGCCGATGTCCTGGTTCAGGGCGGCAGCGCGCAGTTCGAGCCGGTCGGCGTAGCCGCGGGTGAGGGTGAACTCCTCGGCCAGCCGCAGGAACCCGGATCGGCCGGTGCGGCCGAGCGAGGGCAGCGTCACGTTTTGGTAGATCGGCAGGCCGATGATCGACCCCTGGCGGGCGCGCTCCTCGGGCACATAGACGATGCCGGAGCGGATCGCGTCGGTTGGCGCGCGGATCGTGATGGCGTCTCCGTCGAGGCTGACACTGCCCGCCGACGGCCTGGTGATGCCGAACAGCGCCTGCATGAACTCGCTGCGCCCCGACCCGACCAGGCCATAGAAACCGAGGATCTCGCCCTGGCGGACGGTGAATGAGATGTCCTCGAACTCGGTCGGATGGCAGAAGCCGTCGACGGTCAGGCGGGTGGCGCCGAGGGTCAGCTTGCGCTTGGGGAACACCTGTTCGACGCTGCGCCCGACCATCAGCGTGACGAGCTGGTCCTGGCTGACGTCGGAGACCATGCCGGCGCCGACCATCTGGCCATCGCGGAAGACCGTGTAGCGATCGGCGAGGCGGAAGACCTCCTCGAATTTATGGCTGATGAACAGGATCGCCTTCCCCTCGGCCTTGAGCAGGGCGACGATCCGGAACAGATCCTCGACCTCCTTGTGCGACAGGGCGGCGGTCGGTTCATCCATGATGACGACCTGGGCGTCGACCGACAGGGCGCGGGCGACGGCCACCAGATGCTTGCTGGCGATGCCCAGATCCTTCAGCCGGGCGTCGGGATCGATCGGCGCCTCGATCGCCGCGAGAACCTCGGCGGCCCGACGCCGCATCGCCTTGCGGTCGATCAGTCCCAGGCGCCCGCGCGGCGCGTGGCCGAGGAAGATGTTCTCGGCGACCGACAACTCGTCGAACAGCACCGATTCCTGGTGGATCGCGGTGATCCCGACGATCGCGGCGGCATGCGGCGAGTCGAACATGACGGTGTCGCCGTCATATTCGATGCGGCCGCTGTCGGGCTGGTAGATCCCGGTGAGGATCTTGACCAGCGTCGACTTCCCGGCCCCGTTCTCGCCGACGAGCGCCGTGACGCAGCCGGCGTGAAGCTCAAGCTCGACCGAGTCGAGCGCGCGGACACCCGGAAAGCTCTTGTCGATGCCGCGCAACCGCAGCCACGGCGCGTCCGACGATGCCCGGCCCGGGGCGGCGGCTTGTTGCGCCGGTGAATGATCTGCCACGGCGATTGCCATGTCCGGGAACCCCAGGGAAAGGGC
>JABDIP010000104.1 GCA_013003675.1 Inquilinus sp. | reverse complement strand
GGTACCGGCTGCGCGATATGCTGTAGCCGTCGGCTCAGTGTCTCTTCCGTTCGGGCGGCTCCGGCCGATTCCGCGTCAGCGCGTAATGCTCTCAGACACTCAGACCGAGGGCCCGAAACAGGTCGACAATGCAGCGCCCGAGCGGAATGTAATCGGAATTCGGCAGCGAGAAGCTGCGCAGGAAATACGCCTCGCTGATCTCGCCGACGGTGAACTTGCGCAGGAAATAGGCACTGACCGGGTGCAGCCGGTCGGGGACTTGGCAGAGCACGAGGTCCATGACGTTGCCCCTCCTTCCGTCCCCCGCCCCTACTTCCGGCTGCGCGGCCCGGCAAACAGCCAGATCAGGAAGCCGAGCAACGGGAAGACGACGACCAGCAGGATCCACAGCACCTTGTGCGCCGTGCTGACGCGGCTCTGTACGATGCTGACCAACGCCCAGATCACCAGACCCAGATGGATCAGGCCGAGCAGCCCCTGGAACTCTCCTTGAAACATGGTCTCGCCGCACGCCCTTGCCGGAATCGCGGCCACAAGACCGCGCCGCTCAGGCTAAGCGGTCGCCGGGCGGCGGACAACCGCTTCAGATGGGCTTGAACGCGGTGTCGAGGCGCGGGCTGGCCAGGGCGCCGAGGTAGTAGGCCGTGGTCAGGTCGGCGGACAGCGCGGTCTGCCCGCATTTCGGGCATTCCACGCTGGGTCCCAGCGTGCGGACCCTGAAGCTGTGGCCACGTTCGCAACGGATCACATAGCCGTTCGAAGACATCGACTCGATATGCATGGGCCCCTCCGCGATGCGGGAGGGATAGCCGAAACCATCTGAAATTCCAAGGAAACTTATGGGAAGTTGGCGAAAGCCCGGAACCCCTTTTCGCAGGCGCAATACGAAAAACTGCGAAAGGCAGCCCTTGCCGAATCGCACGGCCCGGACCGGCGAGGCGGCTCAGGCCGACAGGATCGCTGTCCGTCAGTCGACCGCCCGCAACGCCGAACGAATCGTCTCGATCAACCGGTCGATATGGGTCTTCTCGATGATCAGCGGCGGCGTCAGCGCCAGGATATCGCCGGTGGTGCGGATCATCGCGCCGTGCTCGTAGCAATTCAGGAATACGTCGAAGGCGCGCTTGACCGGCTTGCCGGGGATCGGCTCCAGCTCGATCGCGCCAACCAGGCCCAGATTGCGCAGATCGATGACATGCGGCTCGCCCTTCAGGCTGTGGATGGCGTCCTCCCAATAGGGCGCCATCGCCGCCGCCCGCTCGAACAGCCCGTCTTCCTGATAGGTGTCGAGGGCGGCATGGGCCGCCGCGCAGGCCAGCGGGTGGGCGGAATAGGTGTAGCCGTGGAACAGCTCGATCGCTTCCTCCGGCCCCTTCATGAAGGCATCGTAGATGTGCTTGCGCACGAACACCGCGCCCATCGGCACCGCGCCGCTGGTCAGCCCCTTGGCGGTCGTGATGATGTCCGGCAGCACGCCGAAATACTCGGTCGCGAACGAGGCGCCGAGGCGGCCGAAGCCGGTGATCACCTCGTCGAAGACCAGCAGGATGCCGTGCTTGTCGCAGATCTCGCGCAGCCGCTGCAGATAGCCCTTGGGCGGCAGGATCACCCCGGCGGAGCCGGCGAAGGGCTCGACGATCACCGCGGCGATCGTCGAGGCGTCATGCAGGGCGACGATGCGCTCCAGCTCGTCGGCGAGGTGGGCGCCCCACTCCGGCTGACCGCGGCTATAGGCATTGTGCTCGAGATTGTGGGTGTGCGGCAGATGGTCGACGCCGGTCAGCAGGCTGCCGAAGAACTTGCGGTTCATCACCATGCCGCCGACCGAGATGCCGCCGAAGCCGACCCCGTGATAGCCCTTCTCGCGGCCGATCAACCGGGTGCGCGTGCCGTTGCCGGTGACGTTGTGATAGGCCAGCGCGATCTTCAGCGCGGTATCGACCGATTCCGAGCCGGAATTGGTGAAGAAGACGTGGTCGAGGTCGCCCGGCAGCATCGCCGCCAGCCGCGCCGCCAGGTCGAAGGCGCGCGGATGGCCCATCTGGAACGGCGGCGAATAGTCGAGGCCGGCCGCCTGCTCCTGGATCGCCTTGACGATGCGCGGCGCCTTGTGCCCGCAATTGACGCACCACAGGCCGGCGGTGCCGTCCAGCACCTCGCGGCCCTCGATGGTCTTGTAGTACATGCCCTCGGCGTCGACGAAGAGGCGCGGGTTCTTCTTGAACTGCCGGTTCGCGGTGAACGGCATCCAGAACGCTTCGAGGTTGTTCGGCATCGGCGCGACTGCGCTGGCGGGGATCGCGTCATCCATGACCGGCACTCCTGATCGGCAGTTCCAAGGACAGCGCCTCACGGTAGAAGTGTTCGGAAAATCGGACAAGCGGATTCCGGCCAGCCGCCATCGGCTGGTAAATCCTGTTGCATCGCGGGATGCAGATGTTGAATATTCCGAACGGAATTAACATCGGACCGCCGGGCAGGGCATGGAAGTCGACATCGGACCCCGACTGCGCCGCCTGCGCGAGATGCACGGGTTGAGCCAGCGCGAGCTGGCCAAGCGGGCCGGCGTGTCGAACGCCACCATCTCGCTGATCGAGCAGAACCGCGCCAGCCCCTCGGTCGGCTCGCTGAAGAAGGTGCTCGACGGCATCCCGGTGACGATGGCCGATTTCTTTTCCGCCGACGAGCCGGCCCGCGAGCAGGTGTTCTTCAGCGCCGACGCGTTCGTCGAGATGGCCGGCGAGGGCGGGCTGTCGCTGCGCCGCGTGGGCCGCCAGACCGCCGGCCGGTCGATGGAGATCCTGCACGAGCGCTATGCCCCCGGCGCCGACACCGGCCCGACCCTGCTGCGCCACGAGGCGGAGGAAGGCGGGGTGGTGATCCGCGGCCGGGTCGAGGTGACGGTCGGCGACCAGCGCCACGTGCTCGGCCCCGGCGACGCCTACTATTTCGACAGCCGCTTGCCGCACCGCTTCCGCAACACCGGCACCGAAGAAGCCGAGATCGTCAGCGCCACCACGCCGCCGACTTTCTGAGCGAGGCGCCGGCGTTGCAGTACCGATCCGAACGGCAACCGCTTTCCCGGTTGCGCGGTGCGGGAGACCCTTTAACATCAGTCATTCCTTGTTTTCCGAGGCGGCAAGCATGGGGGGAACGTCGTCATGTCGAAGCAGGAGAAGACGAAAGGCCTGAACGCGCTTTATGCAGAAAACCCGGACCGCGCCGACTGGCTCGCCTTCGGCCGCGTGCCGCACCGCGACCGGCGCGGCTTTCTGAAGGGTGCCGGCCTCGCCGCGATCGGTGCCGCGGTCGGTGCCACCATCCCGTTCCACCGCGGCATGCCCGCCGGACTGATCCCGGCGGCCCTTGCCCAGACCACGGAGACATTCGCCTTCGAAGGCAAGAACGGGCTGACGCTGCTCAACGACCGTCCACTCAATGCCGAGACGCCGGCCCACCTGCTCGACGACGCGGTGACGCCGAACTCCCGCCATTTCGTCCGCAACAACGGGCTGGTTCCTGACAGCGCCCTCGCCATGGACGCCAGCGACTGGGCCCTGACGATCGACGGCCTCGTCGACACGCCGTTGTCGCTCTCGCTCGACGAGCTGCGCCGCGACTTCGACGTGACGACGCTGCAACTCACCCTGGAGTGCGGCGGCAATGGCCGCGCCTACTTCAACCCCGGCGCCTCGGGCAACCAATGGACCTTCGGCGCCGTCGGCAGCGCCAGCTATACCGGCGTCCGCCTGCGCGACGTGCTGCGCCGCGCCGGGGTCAAGCGGGAGGCGATCTATACCGGCCACTACGGCGCCGATGCGCACCTCTCCGGCGATCCCGCGAAGCGGCCGATTTCGCGCGGCGTGCCGATCGACAAGGCGATGGATGAGCACAACCTGATCGCCTTCGAGATGAATGGAGATCCGCTGCCGGCGCTGCACGGCTTCCCGGCACGGCTGGTAGTGCCGGGCTGGCCCGGCTCCTGCTCGCAGAAATGGCTGACCCGAATCCAGCTTCGCGACGT
>JABDIP010000103.1 GCA_013003675.1 Inquilinus sp. | reverse complement strand
GTCCGACGATGCCCGGTCCGGGGCGGCGGTTTGTCGCGCCGGCGAATGATCTGCCACGGCGATTGCCATGTCCGGGAACCCCAGGGAAAGGGCCGACGGCAGCCAGAGGCTGTCGTCGGCATCGCGACAATTGACGGACTCAGAAGATCTTGGCGAATTCCTCGACGTTCGACGCGTCGTAGAGGAACGGGTCGGCCATCGCGCCCTCGCCATTGGCGTCCAGGGTCACCGAACCCATGCGGCCCATCGGGATCGTGCCGCCGGGGGCCGCCTCGGCGTTGCCGGTCGCCAGGTTGTAGGCGATCATCGCCGCCGAATAGCCAAGGTCGATCGGGTTCCAGATCGCGAAGCTCTCCGACGCCCCGGACATGACGTGGCCGGCCATTTCGGACGGCAGGCCCAGGCCGGTGACGTTGATCTCGCCGATCTTGCCGGCATCGGTGACCGCCTGCGCGGCGGCGACGACGCCGACCGAGGTCGGGGCGATGATCGCCTTCAGGTTCGGATGCGACTGGATCAGCCCCTGGGTCTCGCGATAGCTCTTATCCGCCAAATCGTCGCCATAGACCGTGGTCACCAGGTTGATGCCCGGATAATTGGGCAGAACCTGCTTCATCTCCTCGATCCAGATATTCTGGTTGGTGGCGGTCGCCGTGGCGGAGAGGATGGCGACGTCGCCGGCGCCACCCGGCAGGCTGTCCGCCGCCATCTTGACGCACATGTTGCCGATCAGGGCGTTCGAGGACGGGTTGAGGTGCATCGACCGGCCTTCCGGGGCTACCCCCGAATCCCAGGAGATCACCGTGATGCCCCGGCTCATCGCCCGGCGCAGGGTGGGGACCAAGGCGTCGGTATCGTTGGCCGATACCGCGATCGCATCGACGCCCTGGGCGATCAGGGCGTTGATGACCTCGATCTGGCCTTCCGCCGTGGTGTCGGTCGGCCCGGTATAGATGATCTCGACATTGCCCAACTCGGCCGCGGCTTCCTGGGCGCCGCGATTGGCGGCCTCGAAGAAGCCGATGCCCAGCGCCTTGACGACCAGGGCGATCCTCACCTCCTGCGCCTGGGCCGTCGATGTGACGAGGGTCAGGGCGGCGATCGCCGCCAGAACCAGTTTTCCGAAAACGCGCATTGTTTCCTCCCTTTGACGGCGTCCAACCTTTGCCTTCGGCGGCGTTCACGCCACCGAGGCGGACTCGTTCTCGACCCGGCCATTGGCGGCCCGGGCGATGATCAAATTGACACCCGCGGCGTCGAGCAGGTCGCGTTCCTGCTGTTCGATGCCCTCGTCGGTGATGAGCGTGCCGATCCGGGCGAGGTCGCACAGGATCAGGCTCGATCGCTGCCTGAATTTCGAGGAATCGACCAGCACGACCAACTCGTCGGCCTGGTCGAGCAGCTTCTGTTCCGCCTGGACGACCAGCGGGTCGGCCTCCATCAGGCCGAGCGGCGAGATGCCCTGCGCGCCCATGAACATCTTGCGCGCCCAGAAATTGCGCGTCGCATCGTTGGCGAACGGGCTGAGAATGATGTCCTGCTCCCGATAGATCGTGCCGCCGGGCAGGGTGACGATGTTCTTCGAGTGCCGCAGCAGGTGTTCGGCGATCGGGAACGAGTTGGTGAAGACCTGCAGCCGCCGGCCGCTGAGGAAATGCACCATCTGATAGGTGGTGGTGCCGCCGTTGATGATGATCGGATCGCCGTCGCTGCACAGCGCCGCCGCTTCGCGGGCGATCGCGCGCTTCCGGTCGATGTTGATCGTCTCGTTGACCTTGAAGGGGCGGCCCGCCAGGCCGAGGAACTGGGGCGGCGCCACCGCCTCGGCGCCGCCGCGCACCCGGCGCAGCCGGCCCTGGACGTGAAGCGCGTTGATGTCGCGGCGGATCGTCGCCTCGGAGGCGCCGGTCAGTTCGACGAATTGCTGCACGGTGGCGACCGGCCGTTCCTCGACCGCCGACAGGATGATCCTCTGGCGTTCCCGTTCGTGCATGCAGCGTCCTCCAATCGCGATGCTTCCACCGGTCCCCGGCCGTGTCAATCACTTTCCGTCAACTTCCGTCATGTTGCGGTGCAGCATGACGGTTGGTGATTGATTTTGATTGACACAGATGCCGCCGCTCGGCGAGTCTCCAAGGCATCCCTTGACTTGAGGAGGCTACGACCGTGCCGTCATCGCTCGACAACCCGCGTCTCGTATCGCTGTGGGACGAGAGTCGCGCGGCGTCGATGAGCGAGCCGGAGCGCCTGCTCTACCGGTCCAACCTGCTTGGCTCCGACAAGCGGATCACCAATTTCGGCGGCGGCAACACCTCCGCCAAGGTGACCGACAAGGATCCGATCGCCGGCGCGGCGGTCGAGGTGTTGTGGGTCAAGGGGTCGGGCGGCGACGTCGGCACCATGAAGCTCGACGGCTTCGCCACCCTCGACCTCGCCCGGCTGCGCCTGCTGAAGGAGATCTATCGCGGTCCCGACCATGAAGATGAGATGGTCGGTTATCTGCCCCATAGCACCTTTAACCTCAATCCGCGTGCCGCCTCGATCGATACGCCGCTGCATGCCTATCTGCCCTATGCCCATGTCGATCACATGCATCCCGACGCGGTGATCGCCATCGCCGCGTCGAAGGACAGCCGGGGCCTGACCGAAGAGATCTTCGGCGGCGAGATCGGCTGGCTGCCCTGGCGGCGGCCTGGCTTCGAACTCGGCCTGTGGCTGGAGAGGTTTGCCGCGGAGAACCCGAAGGCCCGCGGGGTGGTGCTGGAAAGCCACGGCCTGTTCACCTGGGGCGCGACCGCCCGCGAGTGCTACGAGACGACCATCGCCACCATCAACCGCGCGATCGACTGGCTGGAGGGTCGGGCGCCGGAATCGCCGTTCGGCGCCGTCCGCGTCGAGCCGCTGTCGCCGGCCGAGCGCCGCGCCGCGGCGGCTCGGCTGATGCCGGCGATCCGCGGGCTGATCGGCGGTGCGGAGCCGAAGATCGGTCATTTCGACGATTCCGCCGCGGTTCTCGAATTCGTCGGTTCCGAAGCGCTGGAGACGCTGGCGCCGCTCGGCACGAGCTGTCCGGATCACTTCCTGCGGACCAAGACCCGGCCGCTGGTGATCGGGCTGGAGCAGGCCGGGGATCCGGTCGCCCTGGCGGCGGCGATCGAGGCCTATCGCCGCGACTACGCCGCCTATTACGACCGCTGCCGGCGTCCCGACAGCCCGCCGATGCGCGACCCGAACGCAGTGATCTTCCTGGTGCCGCGGGTCGGCATGATCAGCTTCGCCCGCGACAAGGCGACCGCGCGCATCTCCGCCGAGTTCTATGTCAACGCCATCAATGTGATGCGCGGTGCCACGTCGATGTCGACCTATGTCGGGCTGCCGGAGCAGGAGGCCTTCGACATCGAGTATTGGCAGCTCGAGGAGGCCAAGCTGCGCCGCATGCCCAAGCCGAAGAGCCTGGCCGGCCGCGTGGCTTTTGTCACCGGCGGTGCCGGCGGCATCGGCAAGGCGGTCGCCGCCCGACTGCTCGACGAAGGCGCCTGCGTGGTGCTGGCCGACATCGACGCCGACGGGCTCGCCCTAGCGAGCGAGGAACTGGCCG
>JABDIP010000100.1 GCA_013003675.1 Inquilinus sp. | reverse complement strand
CGCGGCGGCGCGGCGGCCGCCGGACGGCCGGCGTCGAGGGAGGGGGAGTTCTCGTCATCGGTCAGCGCAGGTTCTCGATCACCTTCATCAGGTCGCGGCGGGTGCGTTCCTCGTCCTTCTCCGCCGCGGCCGGCCTGGCCGCCGGCCGGTCGACCGGACGCCGCGCGCGGGCACCGGCCCCGCTGGCCGCGCCCGCCAGCCGGTCGGCCAGCCCCTCGCCGGTCTCCACCAGGAAGGCCAGCTCGTCGCGCAGGACCAACGCCTTGTCGATCTCCGCCCGCATCTGCTTGCCGGGTCCGTCGGCGGCCTGCCGCAGCGCCTTGACGCCGGCCTCGGCCCGCGCCGCCGCCTCGGCGAACCCGCGCGCCGCCCGCTCCAGCTCGGCCCGGCCATCGCGGAGCCGGCCGATCCGCCGGTTCAGCTGTGCCGCGTAGACGATGGTCGCCAGGAGCAGAACGACGATCAGACCGTCGAGGATCAGCCCGTAATCGAGGATCATGACGAGCCCTCCTTCTCCGCCGGCCGCAAATCCTTGGCGATGCGAACGGCGATGTTGCCGCCGGCGCGGCCCATGCGGCCGGTGAACATGGCGCAGTCGCCGCAGCGCAGCTCGATGTTGCCGTCGGGCTGGGTGTCGAGCATCAGCCGCGAGCCGACCTTCCAATCCAGCACATCGCGCAGCGACAGGGTTATCTCGTCGAGGACGGCGCCGATCGCCACGTCGGTCTGCCACAGCTCGCTGGCCAGATGGCTTTCCCAGATCGAGTCGCGGCCGAACTTCTCGCCCATGAACATCTGCAGCAGCATCTCGCGGACCGGCTCCAGCGTCGCATAGGGCACCAGGAGTTCCATGCGGCCGCCGCGATCCTCCATGTCGATGCGCAGCTTGGCCAGCAGCGCGGCGTTGCCGGGGCGGACGATGGTGGCGAAACGCGGGTTGGTCTCCAGCCGGTCGAAGCGGAAGGCGACCGGCGACAGCGGATCGAAGGCGGCGCTGAGATCGGTCAGTACCACCTTGATCATGCGCTCGACCAGGTTGCGCTCGATGGTGGTGTAGGGCCGGCCCTCGATGCGCATCGCCGCGGTGCCGCGGCGGCCGCCGAGCAGCACGTCGACGATCGAGTAGATCAGCGCGCTGTCGACCACCAGCAGGCCGTAATTGTCCCACTCCTCGGCCTTGAACACGCCGAGCATCGCCGGCAGCGGGATCGAATTCAGATAGTCGCCGAAGCGGATCGAGGTGATCTGATCGAGGCTGACCTCGACATTGTCGGAGGTGAAGTTGCGCAACGAGGTCGACATCAGCCGAACGAGGCGGTCGAACACCACCTCGAGCATCGGCAGCCGCTCGTAGTTGACCATGGCGCTGTTGATCAGCGCCATCACCCCGGAATTGTCCTCGTCGCCCTCGCCGCCGCCCTCGAAGCCGAGCAGGCTGTCGATCTCGTCCTGGTCGAGCACGCGGCCGCTTGCCGCGCTGTCGCCGGAATCCGCCTCGTCGTCCTCGTCGGTCATCGCGCCCCAGGCTTCCGCCAGGGCCTCGGCGTCCTCGCCGTCGCCGGCGTCCGCCGCCGCTTCCAGATCTTCGGTTTCTTCGGCCATGTCGATGCTTTCGCGTCTCGGGGCGGCGCCTATTGCACCAGCATTTCGCGGAACAGTACGTCGCGGATCTCGGCCGGGGCCGCCGCCGCGCTCACCCGGCGCAGCAGTTCCTCGCGCAGCCGGTACAGCCCGGCGGAGCCACGCAGATCCTCCAGCCGCAACGCGCAGATAGATCTGGAAATTGTCGACGATACGCGGCAGCACCCGTTCCACCGCCGGCACATCCTCTTCATGGGCCAGTTCCAGGCTGACGCTGAGTTTGAGGAAGTTCTGCCGGCGCTGGCCGCTGTTCAGGTTCACCACCATGTCGGGCAACTCGTAGAAGAAGCCGGGACCGGCCGCCAGGGCCGCCTCCGCCTCGGCCAGCGCGGCGGCCTCCTGCTCGGCGTCATGGCCGAGCAGCCCGTCGAGCAGGCCGCTGGCGAACAGGCCGGCGCCGGCGCCGGCGAGCAGCAGCACCGGCAGCACGATCAGCAGCACCAGCTTCAATCCGCCGGACTTTTTCGGCGCCTCCTCTTCGGCGGCCGCCTCGGGGGCTTCGTCGTCGGTCGATTCGTCGGACATTTAAACCCGCTTCGCGCGCAATCGTGAATGAGCGCGATGGTGAAGCGAGATGGTAAACAAGGTCTTTCTATTTACCTTTCGACGTGGTTCGCCGCGGCCCGCCAACGGTGCGACGTGGCAGGAATTGCCCGGCAAGCCCTGCCCGGCCCCGGCCGAATGCGCCACTCCGGCGCCGCCGCCGCGCTGGCCGAAACCCGGCAGAACCCCGGTTTTCCGCGCCAAACCGCTCTGGCACGGCGAATGCAACGCCACCGGCGACGGCCCAGGACGGGGCCCACGCAACAGGATGTCGCGCCGCAGATGGAAAACCCGCTCTATATCGGCCTCTCCCGCCAGCAGGCGCTGCAGCGCCAGCTCGCGGTGACCGCCAACAACATCGCCAACGCCAACACCGCCGGCTTCAAGGCGCAGCGCGTGCTGTTCCAGGAATACCTGGCCGATGGCGCCGGCCCCGGCCGCTCGGCCGACGGACCGCTGTCGATGGTCATCGACCGGGCGGTGATGCGCGATCTGAGCACCGGCGCCTTCGAGCGCACCGGCAACCCGCTCGACGTCGCGGTGATGGGCGCCGGCTATATGGTCGTCGAGACCGATGCCGGCCCGCGCTACACCCGCACCGGCCGGCTCGCCATCGACGCCGAGGGCCAACTGGTCGACGGCAACCGCCTGCCGATTCTCGCCGACGACGACCGGCCGATCCAGATCCCGGCCGACGCCGGCGCCCTGTCGATCGGCGCCGACGGCTCGATCGGCGGTGCCCAGGGGCCGATCGGCCGGATCCGGCTGGTCGCCTTTGCCGACGAGGGCGCCCTGGTGCCGCGCGGCGGCGGCCTCCTCGCGACCAACGAGCTGCCCGCCGACGCCGAGGGCATCGAGTTGGCCCAGGGCATGCTGGAGCGCTCGAACGTCAAGCCGATCCTGGAGATGACGCGGTTGATCGAGATCTCCCGCCAGTACCAGGCCAACCAGCGCCTGCTCGAAACCGAGCATGGCCGCCAGCGCGACTCGATCCGGCGCCTCGCCGGCACGCAGCAGAGCTAAGGAACCCACCCCATGAACTCCCTCAGCATCGGCTCTACCGGCATGCTCGCCCAGCAGCTCAACGTCGAGGTGATCTCCAACAACATCGCCAACATGACGACAACCGGATTCAAGCGGCAGCGGGCGGAGTTCCAGGACCTGCTGTACCAGAGTCTGGTGCGCGTCGGCTCCACCTCCTCGGCCAGCGGCACCATCGTCCCGGCCGGGGTGCAGATCGGCACCGGCGTCGAGACGTCGGCGGTCTATCGCATCCACCAGCAGGGCAACATGCAGGTGACCGACAACCCGCTCGACATCGCCATCAATGGCGAGGGCTTCTTCCAGATCGAACTGCCGAGCGGCGTGACCGCCTATACGAGGGCCGGCTCGCTGCAGCTCAACCCGCAGGGCGAGTTGGTCACCCCGGACGGCTTCCGGGTCGTCGGGCCCGGCACGGTGCCGATCGATGCCGTCAATATCGAGATCAACCAGGATGGCGAGTTGATCATCGCCATCGACGGTCAGGTGGCGCCGATCAACGCCGGCCAGATCCAACTCGCGATCTTCGCCAACGATGCCGGGCTGGAAGCGGTCGGCGACAATCTGTTCCTCGAGACCCCGGCCTCCGGCACGCCCGGCGTCGGTGCGCCGAACACCGCCGGTTATGGCCGCATCAACCAGGGCATGCTGGAGAGTTCCAACGTCAACATCGTGTCGGAGATCACCCAGCTCATCACCGCCCAGCGGGCCTATGAGATGAACTCCAAGGTCATCACCACAACGGACCAGATGATGCAGTCCGTCACCAACCTGCGCTAAGGGGCGCGTCCATCGATGAGCCAGATTCTCGCCATGCTGGTCGCCGCCGCGGTATTCGTCTTCGCCGTCGCGTCGGAAGCCGCCACCCTGCGCGACGCGGCGGTGATCACCGGCGACCGCGTTACCCTGGGCGATCTTTTCGACGGGCTGCCGGACGATCAGGCCGCCGTGGCCATTGCCCGGGCGCCGCGGCCGGGCCGCGATATCCCGCTCGACGCACCCTGGCTGGACCGGCTTGCCCGCGCCCACGGCGTTGCCTGGACGCCGGCCGACCGTTTCGCCCGCATCGTCGTCAGCCGCCCCGGTCACCGGATCGATGCCGGCCGGATCGACGACGCTCTGCGCGCCGCGCTCGCCGGCCGCGCCACCGGCGATCGCCTCGATCTCCGCTTCGACGGCGCGCTGCCGGAAACGTGGCTGCCGCTCGATACGATGCCGACCCTGGCCGTCGAAACGCTGACCTACGA
>JABDIP010000090.1 GCA_013003675.1 Inquilinus sp. | reverse complement strand
GTCCAGCGCGTCAAGCAGGACGCGGATCTTGGCGCTGGAGCCGCTGCCGAACTCGACCAGGGTGGCCTGCGGGCCGATCGCCGCGGCGATGGCGCCGGCCTGGCGCCGCAGGATGCCGATCTCGGTGCGGGTCGGGTAGTACTCCTCCAACTCGCATATGGCGTCGAACAGGCGCGAGCCCTCGGCGTCGTAGAAGAACTTGGCGGCGATCCGTTTCTGTGGCTTTGACAGCCCCTCGAGCACGGCGGCGCGGAAATCCTCCGTCCCGTGGCCGAGATCGTGGAAGCCCTGCAACGGCCCGAGTTCGTGCGCGACGGCGGTCATCAATTGTCCTCCGCCAGGCGCAGCCCGGTGAACTGCCAGCGCTGGTGCGGGTAGAAGAAGTTGCGGTAGGTGGCGCGGACATGGCCGGCCGGCGTGACGCACGACCCGCCGCGCAGGACCATCTGATTGCACATGAACTTGCCGTTGTATTCGCCGACCGCGCCCGGCGGCGGCACGAAGCCGGGATAGGGGCCGTAAGGGCTCTGGGTCCATTCCCAGACGTCGCCGTAGACCTGCCGCAGGCCGTCGCCGCCGGGGTCGGGCAGCGGCCGCAGGAGGTCCGAATCGGCCCAGTTGCCGGCGACCGGGTATTCGGCGGCGGCGACCTCCCACTCGGCCTCGGTCGGCAGCCGCTTGCCGGCCCAGCGGGCGAAGGCCTCGGCCTCGTAGAAACTGACATGGGCGACCGGCGCGTCCGCCTCGATCGGGCGCAGACCGGCGAGGCCGAAGGCGTGCCACGCCCCGTCCCGCTGTTCCCAATAGAGCGGTGCCTGCCAGCCTTCCCGCTGTACGGTCGCCCAGCCATCGGACAGCCAGAGCTGCGGCACCCGGTAGCCGCCGTCGTCGATGAAGGCCCGCCACTCGCCATTGGTCACCGGCCGCCCGGCGAGACGGTGCGGCCGCAGCAGCACCTCGTGGCGCGGCCCCTCGCTGTCGAAGGCGAAGCCGCTGTCGCCGCCGCTGCCGTCATGGCCGATCCGGCGGATGCCGCCGTCGAAGGCGACCCAGTCCGGCCCGGATGCGGCGCTGGCCGCCGCCGGACGATACGCCCGATTGGCGGGCAGGATCGGGTTGCACGATAGCGCGTGCAGGATGTCGGTGAGCAGCAGTTCCTGGTGCTGCTGTTCGTGGTTGCAGCCGAGATCGATCAGCGGCGCGATCGCCGCCCACACATCGTCCTCCGGCCCGGCCATCAGCGCGTCCATCGCTGATGTCACGTGGCGGCGGTAGTCCATCACCTCGGCCACGGTCGGCCGCGTGACCATGCCCCGCCGGGGCCGGGCGTGCCGGGCGCCGGCGCCTTCGTAATAGGAGTTGAACAGGAAGGCGAAGTCGGGGTGGAAGCGCCGGTAGCCGGCGACATGCTCGGCCAGGAGGAACTGCTCGAAGAACCAGCTCGTATGCGCCAGATGCCACTTGGTCGGGCTGGCATCCTCCATCGACTGGACCACCTGGTCCTCGGGTGCCAGATCGGCGGCGAGGGCTTCAGTGCGGGCGCGAACGGCGTCGAACCGGGCGCCTAGCGCGGCGCGGTCGCCGCCACCCGCCAGGGGCGCCGGCGCAAGAGCGGTCTGCGACATGGGGGAAGGGCCCTCCAGAGCGTGTCCTGCCCCCTTCCGGCGGTCTCGGAACGGCGGCCAACGGACTGAAAGCAGCAGGGAAGAAGTAGGGCGTATGGGTGCGATGTACAACCGCACATATGCGGTACAATATGCGCATAAATAAGAAAGGCGTTGCGATTCCGCAACAACTAGTGCGCATGATCCGCAGGCGCGGATTGTCCAGGCGAGATTGGAATGCCGCCGGACGATTGCTACAGTCGCCGGATACCACCGAGGACGACGATTTGTTCGGCAGGGTCGCGACACGATGGCAGGCCGGTCCGGCACTGCCCCGGCAAGGCGACAGCCGATCATGAGCGCCGGCACCGGCGGCTATCTGCGGGAGGCGCTGGCCGCCTGTCGTACGGCCTTCCTGTGGGTCCTGATCGCCGGCATCGCGGTCAACGCGCTGATGCTGGTCAGCCCGATCTACATGATGCAGATCTTCGATCGCGTGCTGTCGAGCGGTCGCACCGAGACGTTGATCTACCTGACGATGATCGCCGCCTTCGCGCTTCTGGTGCTGGGCATACTGGACGCCATGCGGCAGCAGGTGCTGGTGCGGATCGGCGGCTGGCTCGACCGCACCCTCGGGCCGAAGCTGATCGACAGCTCGGTGCGCGGGACGGTGACCGGCCTGGCGCCGAGCGCGCAACCGCTGCAGGACCTCGCCCAGGTCCGCGGCTTCATCGGCGGCAACGGCATCCTGGCGCTGATCGACGCGCCCTGGACGCCGATCTTCATCGCCGTCATCTGGCTGATGCATCCCTGGCTCGGCATGCTGGCCGCCGCCGCCGCGGTCTTCCTGTTCACCCTGGCGCTGATCAACGAGTTGGCGACGCGCGGACCGCTCAAACGCGCCTCCGAGGCGCAGGTCGAGGCGCAGAACGAGGTGGTCTCGGCGCTGCGCAACGCGGAGCTGCTGCAGGCGCTCGGCATGCTGCCGGCACTGCTGGCCCGCTGGCGGCATTCGCAGGGCCGCTCGATCGACGGCCAACGGGCCGCCGGCGACCGCGCGGCGACGATCATCGGCACCTCCAAATTCACCCGGCTGTTCGTCCAGGTCGCGATTCTCGGCCTCGGCGCCCATCTGGTGCTGCGCGCGGAATTGACCCCGGGGTCGATGATCGCCGCCTCGATCCTGCTCGGCCGCTGCCTGGCGCCGGTCGAACAGGCGATCGGCGCCTGGAAGGGTTTCGTCACCGCCCGCACGGCGCAGGCCCGGCTGGCCCGGCTGGTCGCCGCCGTGCCGGCCGAGCCGCCGCGCATGGAACTGCCGCCGCCGGAAGGCCGGCTGCAGGCCGACGGGGTCGTGTATACGCCGGGCCCCGGAGCGCCGCCGATCCTGAAGCGGGTGTCGTTCTATCTGGCGCCGGGGCACAGCCTGGGGCTGATCGGCCCGTCCGGCGGCGGCAAGAGCACGCTGTGCCGGCTGCTGGTCGGCGCCGCCCTGCCGACCGCCGGCCATGTCCGCCTCGACGGCACCGAGATCCATAGCTGGGACCGGGCGCAGTTCGGCCGGCATGTCGGCTATCTGCCGCAAGCGGTTGAGCTGTTCCGCGCCACCGTGCGGGAGAACATCGCGCGGCTGGCCGAGGGCGACCCGGACCGGGTGGTGGCGGCGGCCCGCGCCGCTGGAGCCGACGAGTTGATCCGCCGCCTGCCCGACGGCTACGAGACCCTGATCGGCGACGGCCAGGTCCGGTTGTCAGGCGGCCAGCGCCAGCGCATCGGCCTCGCTCGCGCGCTCTATGACGATCCGCGCCTGCTGATACTGGACGAGCCGAACGCCAATCTCGATCTCGAGGGCGAGGAGGCGCTGGTCACGGCGCTGGCCGCCGCCAAGGCGCGCGGCGCGACGGTGGTGCTGGTGACCCATCGCCCGAGCCTGCTGAGCACCATCGACACGGTGATGATGCTGCGCGACGGCGCGGTCGAACTGCACGGGCCGCGGGACGAGGTGCTGAAGAAGGTGACCGGCCCCCGCCTCGCCCGCCCGGCACAGGCCGGCTGAGCCATGGCCGCCGCCGACACCATCGCGCGCGACGAACGGCGGGCGCTCGGCCGCTCGCTGCGGCGCCCGGCGATCATGATCCTGCTGACGCTGGCGGTGTTCTTCGGCGGCTTCGGGACCTGGGCCTATCTCGCCCCGCTGGCCGGGGCCTCGATCGCCCGGGCGACGATCAGCCCGGCCGGCAGCCGCAAGACCATCCAGCATCTGGAAGGCGGCATCATCGAATCGATCCTGGTCGAGGATGGCGATCTGGTCGAGCTGGGCCAGCCGCTGGTGGTGCTCCAGGACATCCAGGCGCTGTCGGT
>JABDIP010000038.1 GCA_013003675.1 Inquilinus sp. | reverse complement strand
CGGCCATCGCCCCGATATGGGCGGCATGCGCAGGGCTGTTGATCATGAACTCGGTGTCGAGGCCGCCGAAGCCGTTCGCCTGCGTGCCGATCGGCACGTTATGCCAGGCCGAGAAGTTCTCCACATGCACCCAGCTCTGCCAGGCGGTGGTGAAGCCGCAGGGCGTGCCGGCGGCCTGGGTCTTCTCCAGGGCGGCGGCGAATTCAGGCCAGGTCTTCGGCGGGCTGTCGGGGTCGAGCCCGGCGGCGGCGAACGCCTCCTTGTTGTAGTACATGACCGGCGTCGAGCTGTTGAACGGCATCGACAGCAAATCGCCATCGGTCGTCGTGTAATAGCCGGTCACCGACGGCAGGAACGCATCGATATCGAACGCCTCGCCGGTATCGTCCATCAACTGGTGCACCGGATAGATCGCGCCTTCCGCGGCCATCATGGTGGCGGTGCCGACCTCGAAGACCTGCACGATATGCGGCTGCTGGCCGGTGCGGAAGCCGGCGATCGCCGCGGTCATGGTCTCGGTGTAGTTGCCCTTGAACACCGGCACGACGGTGAAGTCGCTCTGGGTGGCGTTGAAGCCGGCGGCGATCTCATCGACTTTCTCGCCGAGCGCGCCGCCCATGGCGTGCCACCACTGGATCTCGGTCGCCGCCTGGGCCGTGCCCGCGGTCAGCGCCACCGCCGAAGCGGCAAGCAGAAAACGGAATTTCATCGGATCGAACCTCCCTGGGTTTACGAACCCCGGAGATTGGCCGCCGGGGCTTTGCGTCAGTCTGACAGATTTGAGACGCATTTGTGAAACAGGAACCGTCAGCCGAGCGTCACCGCCGGCTCAAGGTGCGTCCGACCGCGTCCTGCCAGCCGGTGTAGAGGCGGTCGCGGGTGGCCGCGTCCATCTGCGGCTCGAACAGCCGGTCGCGGTGCCAGCCCTTCGAGACCGCGTCGAGCGATTCGTAGACGCCGACCGCGAGACCGGCCAGATAGGCGGCGCCGAGCGCGGTGGTCTCGGTCACCACCGGCCGCTCGACCGGCAGGTCGAGCATGTCGGCGAGGAACTGGCAGACCCAGTCATTGGCCACCATGCCGCCATCGACCCTGAGATCGAGCGGCCGGGAGCCGCCATCGGCGGCCATCGCCTCCATCAGGTCGCGCGTCTGGTAGGCGACCGCCTCCAGCGCCGCGCGCACCACATGCGCCGCGCCGCTGTCGCGGGTCAGGCCGAAGATGGCGCCGCGCGCGTCGGGATCCCAGTGCGGCGCCCCGAGGCCGGTGAAGGCCGGCACCAGGTAGACGCCGCCGCTGTCCTTCAGCTTCGCCGCCAGTTCCTCGCTCTCCGCCGCGTGGCCGATCAGCTTCAGCCCGTCGCGCAGCCACTGCACCGCCGCCCCGGCGATGAAGATCGCCCCCTCGATGGCGAAAATCGGCCGGCCGTCGAGCCGATAGGCGACAGTGGTCAGCATGCGGTGCTTCGAGGTCACCGCCGTGTCGCCGATGTTCATCAGCGCGAAGCACCCGGTGCCATAGGTCGATTTGATCATGCCGGGCTTGAAGCAGGCCTGGCCGAACACCGCCGCCTGCTGGTCGCCGGCCATGCCGGTGACCGGGATCGCCGCCCCGAGCAGCGCCGGATCGCACTCGCCGAAACGGGTCGAATTGTCCATCACAGTCGGCAGCATGTTCCGCGGCACGCCGAACGCCCGCAGCAACTCGTCGTCCCATTCCTGCCGGCGGATGTCGAACAGCATGGTGCGCGAGGCGTTGGTGGCGTCGGTCGCGTGCACCCGGCCGCCGGTCAGCCGGTAGAGCAGGTAGCTGTCGACGGTGCCGAAGGCCAGTTCGCCCTTGTCCGCCCGGGCGCGGGCGCCGGGCACGTTGTCGAGCAGCCAGACCAGCTTGCTGGCGGCGAAATAGGCGTCGATCAGCAGGCCGGTCGTTTCCTGCACCTGCGGCTCCAGGCCGTCGGCAACCTGCTGCCGGCACCAGGGGGCGGTGCGCCGGTCCTGCCAGACGATGGCGTTGTGGATCGCCCGGCCGGTCGCCCGGTCCCAGACGATGGTCGTCTCGCGCTGGTTGGTGATGCCGATGGCGGCGATGTCGGTCGCCTCGAGCTTCGCCTTGGCCAGCGCCTCGCGACAGACCGCCAGCGTATCGGCCCAGATGTGCTCCGGATCGTGTTCGACCCAGCCATCGGCCGGGAAGAACTGCTGCAGTTCGCGCTGGGCGGTCGCCACCGGCATCGCCCGGGCGTCGAAGACGATGGCGCGGCTCGACGTCGTCCCCTGATCGATGGCGAGCACATGGCGCTTTTCGGCCACCGCAACCTCCCGTTTTTCCTTGTTTTCCGTGGCTCCGCACTATGGCGAGCGCCGCGCCGGCAAGTCAACCGAGCCCGGCGGCGGCGATGGCAGCCGAGGGGAGGCCGAGCCCCTCACCGCAACGGCCTGAATCGGTTATGCTTTCCCTGATTCGGCCAAACGATGCGACGGGGAAACATGGCCACACCGGCCAAGCGCACTCTGGTGGTGAACGGGGTCGACGGCCCGCTGGCGCTGACCGTCAGCCCGCGCGCCCGGCGCCTCAGCCTGCGCCTCGACGCCGGCTCGGGCGAGGTGCGGGTCGTCGTGCCGCGCGCGGTGCCGGAGGCGGAGGTGACACGCTTCGTCGCCCGCCATGCCGAATGGCTGCGGCGGCGCCTCGCCGCCCTGCCGCCGGCCCGGCCCTTTCACGATGGCGCCGTGCTGCCCTATCTCGGCGAGGATCACCGCATCCGCCACGATCCCGCGCACCGCCGCCCGGTCGAGCGCCGCGACGGCGTCTTTCTGGTCGGCGGGCAGCCGGCGCATCTGCCGCGCCGGCTGACCGACTTCCTGCGTCGCGAGGCGCGGCGGGAATTGACCGGCCGCGCCCACCGGCTGGCGGCGGCGATCGACCGCCGGGTCGCCGGCATCACCGTGCGCGACACCCGCTCGCGCTGGGGAAGCTGCTCGGCGGCCGGCCGGCTCAATTTCTCCTGGCGCCTGCTGCTGGCACCGGAGCCGGTGCTCGACTATGTCGTCGCCCATGAGGTCGCCCACCTCGCCGAGATGAACCACGGCGCCCGCTTCTGGGCCCTGGTGAACCGGCTGCACACCGACGTTCCGGCGGCGCGGGCCTGGCTGAAGGTGCACGGCGCCGGCCTGCACCGGCACGGCTGAGGGACGGAGGAAAGGGATGGGAGCGGGCCGCCGAATCGTGTTCTCTCGCCGCGATGCCAACGAGCCGCTATCCTGCGCGCCGTCAGCCCCGCAAGCCCGAAAGCTTCCCGTGCCCCGATCCGACTCCCTGGCCGTCGCGGTCCTGTTGACCGCGCTGGTCGCCTTCGGTCCGATCTCGACCGATCTCTATCTGCCGTCGCTGCCGGCGATGACGCGGGCGCTGGCGACCGACGTCGCGACGATGCAGTTGACCCTCAGCGTGTTCCTGGTCGGCTTCTCGGTCAGCCAACTCATCTACGGGCCGCTGTCCGACCGCTTCGGGCGGCGCCCGGTGTTGCTGGCCGGGGTGGCGATCTATGTCGTCGCCGGCATCGCCTGCGCGTTGGCGCCGACCGTCGAGGCGCTGATCGTCGGCCGCTTCTTCCAGGCGCTCGGCGCCTGCGCCGGACCGGTCGTCGCCCGCGCGGTGGTCCGCGATGTCCATGGCCGCGCCCGGTCGGCCAGGGTGCTGGCCTATATGGCGATGGCGATGTCGCTGGCGCCGGCGATCGGGCCGATCCTCGGCGGCCATGTCGAGGTCTGGTTCGGTTGGCGCGCCAATCTCTGGCTGCTGGTCGGCTTCGGCGCCGCCGCCCTGGCGGCGACCTGGACGTTGCTGGCGGAGACCAACCGCCATCGCGACCCGCTGGCGACCAGCCCGGCCCGGCTGGTGCGGAACTACCGCCTGTTGCTGGGCGACCCCGGCTATCTGGGCTTCCTGCTGGTGGTGGCGTTCACCTATTCCGGCATCTTCGCCTTCATCTCCGGCTCGTCCTTCGTCTTCGTCGATCTGGTCGGGTTGGGGCCGGTCGCCTACGGCTTCTGCTTCGCCGGCGCGGTGGTCGGCTATATGGCCGGCAGCTTCCTGTCCGGCCGGCTGACCCTGCGGCTCGGCATCGAGCGCATGGTCGGCGCCGGCACCCTGCTCTCGGCGCTCGGCGGCGCGGCAATGCTGGCCTGCGCGCTGGCGTTCCCGCCGGGGGTGGTGCCGATCCTGGCGCCGTTCTTCGTCTTCATGGTCGGCGCCGGCCTCGTCCTGCCGAACGCCACCGCCGGCGCCATCGGCCCGTTCCCGACCATGGCCGGTTTCGCCTCCGCCCTGCTCGGCTTCGTCCAGATGGGCGTGGCGGCGCGGGTCGGCGTCGCCGTCGGCCATTTGACCGACGCCTCGGCGGTGCCGATGGCGGCCGCCGTCGCCGCCGTTTCGCTGGCCGCCGCGATCGCCTTCCGCGTGCTGGTGCCGCCGGCCGAGTTCGTCGAGCGCAACGCCGGACACAGCCCCGGCTAGGACATGGCACCGCGCAGACCGTGGCCATGGTGAGACGTGCGGGCTAGACTGCCGGCCGATATCCTTTCCGGGTTCCCATGAAACCGTTCGCGAATTTCGCCGCCGCCCTGTCGGCGCCGGTCCGGGGCGCGCTGTGGATGGCGGTCGCCGCAATCTGCTTCTCCGGCATGATCCTGCTGATCCGGCTGGCGACCGACCTGATGCACCCGTTCCAGGTGGCGTTCTTCCGCAACCTGTTCGGCCTCGCCTTCATGCTGCCGTGGATCGCCCGGGTCGGACCGGGGGCCTTGCGCACGCAGCGGATCGGCACCTATGGCTGGCGGGCGGTCAGCGGCCTGGTCGCCATGCTGGCCTGGTTCATGGCGCTGTCGATGATGCCGATGGCCGAGGCGGTGTCGCTCAGCTTCACCTCGCCCCTGTTCGCCACCGTCGGCGCCGCCCTGTTCCTCGGCGAAATCGTCCGCGCCCGGCGCTGGAGCGCGACCGCGATCGGTTTCCTCGGCGTGCTGGTCATCGTCCGGCCCGGGCTCGAGGTGGTGTCGCCGGCGGCGCTGCTGGTCTTGGTGTCGGCACTGGCCGGGGCGATCTCCGCACTGTTGGTCAAGTCGCTGTCGCGCACCGAGCCGAGCCGGGCGATGGTCACCTATATGACCCTGTTCCTGACACCGATGTCGCTGGTGCCGGCGCTGTTCGTCTGGCAGCCGCCGGGCCTGGCGTTCATCGGCATCATGGTGGCGGTGGGCGGGCTGGCGACGATCGGCCATCTCTGCTTCACCCACGCCATGCATCTGGCCGACGCCTCGGCGGTGATCCCGTTCGACTATCTGCGGCTGCCGCTGGTGGCGCTGGCCGGATTCCTCCTGTTCGGCGAGCGGATGGATTTCTGGAGCTGGACGGGCGCCGCGGTGATCGTCGTCGCCACGGTCTATATCGCCCGCCGCGAGGCGGTGGTCGCCCGCCAGCGGCGGCCGCACGACCCCGCGCCGGTGGCGACCGGCGCCCAGCGCGAGAAGCTGTGACCGTCGCCGAGCTGACCGCGCGCTGGCAGGCGCTGCCCGGCAACACCCGGGGGGCGCTGTGGGTGCTGCTGGCGACCTGTGGTTTCTCGGCGGTCAGCACGCTGGCCAAACTGCTCGGCGCCGAGTTGCACAGCGTCCAGATCGCCTTCTTCCGCGGTCTGGCGGGGTTCGTGGTGCTGCTGCCGCTGCTGCTGCGCGCCGGACCCTCGGTGCTGCGGACCACGGTGCCGAGTCTCCACGTCGGCCGGGCCGTCGCCGGCTCCACCGCCATGCTGTGCGGATTCTACGCCATAACCGCGCTGCCGCTGGCGACGGCGACGGCGATCACCTTCGCCCGGCCGTTCTTCCTGATCGTGCTGGCGGTGCTGTTCCTCGGCGAAGCGGTGCGCTGGCGGCGCTGGACGGCGACCGCGGTCGGCTTCGTCGGGGTGCTGGTGATGGTCCGGCCGGGTGGCGGCGGGCTCGACCCGGCGCTGCTGGTCGCGTTGGGCCAGCCGGCGGCGGTCTCGGTCGCCATCCTGCTGCTGAAGCGGATGCCGCCGGATGAGCGGCACCTGACGGTGCTCGGCTACATGGCGGCGCTCAGCACGCTGTTCCTGGCGATTCCGGCGGCCTTGGTATGGCGGACGCCGAGCGCGGAACAGCTCTGGCTGGTGCTGCTGATGGGCGTCGTCGGGGTCGCCGCCCAGGCCGCCGTCGTGCGCGGCTTTCGCGCCGGCGAGGCGACGGCGGTGGCACCGTTCGACTATGCCAGGCTGCTTTTCGCCACCGGCATCGGCGTCGCCTTCTTCGCCGAGGTGCCGGATGCCTGGACCGCGGTCGGCGCGGCGATCATCGTCGTCAGCACGATCTATATCGCCCGCCGCGAAGCCCGCCTCGGCACCGTCAAGGCCGGCCCGACACCGGTTTGAGGATCGACCGTTCGCGCGGACGACCAGCGCAATCCTACGCCAGCAGCCGCAGCAGGCTCATCAGCAACGGGATGCTGACCAGCACGGTGAGCGCCAGCCGGAGATCGAGATACCAATCCGGCGCCAGGCCGAACCGGACCGCGCGGCGGTCGCCGTTGTAGATCATCCAGAACAGCGCGATGAAGCCGATCAGCTCGAGCCAGCCGAGCCGGAAGAGATGGAACAGGATCAGGAGGCTCCAGCCGGCGAGCGCCGGGCCGACGCTGGCGAGCATCTGCCGGGTCGCCGGCTCCACCCGCGGCGTGCCGTCGCCGCCGTCGTTGATCCGTGCGGGGTCGGGTCGGCGCTGGTTCTCCCAGCCGAGATTGGCCATCGCCAAGCCCCAATGCACCGCGCCCAGGAAGCTGGCGATCACCGCCGCGTAGACGAGCTGGATGAGGAGCAGGAACGACGCCTGCGCCGGGTCGTCGAGCAGGACCACGCCGAGCGCCGTCAGGTAGAAGGGGATCAGCCCCAGAGAGCCGAGCACCAAGGCCGCCAATGGCACGCGCTTGAGATCCATGGTTGTGGCATAGCCCGGCCCGGCCAACCGGGCAAGCGCGGCCGCATTCGACGGCCATCTCGCCCGACGCCGGGCGATCTGCTATCCAGCGCCCGACAACGCAACGCGAAGAGGGGACGACGGCGATGGAGATCCACGGACAGGCGGCGATCGTGACCGGCGGCGGTTCCGGCATGGGGGCGGCGACGGCCCGCGCCCTGGCGGCGGCCGGTGCCAAGGTGGCGGTGCTCGACCTCAACGCGGCGGCGGCGGATGCGGTGGCGACGGAAATCGGCGGCCTCGCCTGCGCCTGCGACGTCGCCGACGCGGCGGCGGTCGAGAGCGCCATCGCCGCCGCCCGCGATGGGCACGGCGCCGCCCGCATCGCCGTCAACTGCGCCGGCATCGTCGCCGGGGGCCGCGTCGTCGGCCGCGACGGGCCGCACGATCTGGCTCTGTTCCGCCGCACCGTCGAGGTCAATCTGATCGGCAGTTTCAACGTGCTGCGCCTCGCCGCCGCCGACATGGCCGGGCTGGAGCCGCTGGCCGAGGGCGAGCGCGGCGTGATCGTCAGCACCGCCTCGATCGCCGCCTTCGAGGGGCAGGTCGGCCAGGCCGCCTACAGCGCCTCGAAGGGCGGCATCGTCGGCATGACCCTGCCGATCGCCCGCGAGCTGGCCCGCCTCGGCATCCGCGTCATGACTGTCGCCCCCGGCCTGATCGCCACGCCGATGATGACCGGCCTGCCGGCGGAGGTGCAGGAAAGCCTGGTGGCCACCACCCTGTTCCCCAAACGGCTCGGCTTGGCCGAGGAGTTCGCCCGGCTGGTGCTGCACATCGCCGACAACGTCTTTCTGAACGGCGAGACCATCCGCCTCGACGGCGCCGTCCGGCTGGCGCCTCGGTAGGGGGGAGGGCGGGCCCCGCGATGCGCCTCTACCGCGACCTCGCCGCCTGGTTCCCGCTCGTCACCGCGCCCGAGGAAT